>JAHKZS010000149.1 GCA_020626545.1 bacterium | reverse complement strand
TCTAAATTGCAGTACAAATCCCCTGTCCAATTTAGAATTGAACAGGGGTTTTATTAATTGTTCTTTTTTATTGTCTACTTTCGCTTGACAGATTCATCAATATGAGCAAGCTCTTTTTATGAGAATTAAATTATTCGTCTTTAGCTTCTTCAGCCTTAGCTTCTACCTCAGCGGCAGCTTCATCGGCTTTTTCTTTTAATTCTTCTACTTTGTCCTCGACTTTTTCTTTAGCTTCGTCGAGTTTTGCTTTAACCTTTTCTTTAGCGGATTCAACCTTTTCCTCGACCTTTTCCTTAACCTCGTCAACCTTCTGCTCAAGCTGATCAGCGGCTTCAACAACAGGGTCAACCGGCTCAGCGGCGGGTTCCTCAACAGGAGTTTCCGTAGAAGCTACTACAACCTCGTCCTCCTCAACAGGAGCGGCTTCTTCTACAGGAGCCTCAGCGGGCTTATCCTCTTCGGAAAGTAAAGCGCGCATAGAAAGGCTTACTCTCTTCTTCTCGAAGTCGATAGCGATAATCTTAGCCTTAACAGTTTCGCCGATCTTAAGTACATCCTCGGGCTTCTCGATTCTCTTATTAGCGATCTGAGAAATATGGATAAGACCGTCGATACCGGGGATTACGTTAGCGAACGCGCCGAATGTTGTAAGGCCAACGATTGTAGCGTCAACAACTGTATCAACAGGATAATCGCGGCGGAGGATTTCCCACGGATTAGCGTCGGGATCCTTATAGCCGAGGGAGATTTTCTTAGTCTCCTCGTTGATTTCCTTAACGTATACGTCAACCTCGTCGCCGATATTTACGACTTCGGAGGGGTTCTTAATATGTGTCCAGCTGAGCTCGGAGATATGAATCATACCGAATACTCCGCCTAAATCTACGAAAGCGCCGTAGTTTGTGATAGATTTAACTACGCCCTTATAATGCTTGCCTACTTCGCAATTCTCCCAGAAAGTAGCTCTCTGAGCGGCTCTCTGCTCACGGAGTACCGCGCGGATAGAACCTACGATTCTCTTCATACGTCCGCGCTGAGAAGCTTCGATAAGCTTAAACTGAACTTCCTGACCTACTAAATCCTCGAGATTTTCATCACGTGAAGCTGTAGCCTGGGAAGCGGGAATAAATACACGGTTGTCGTTATAAATAACAATTACGCCGCCTTTAACAACGTTTGTAACTTTACCTGTGAGAACTTCCTGAGTCTCGGCGAGCTGTTTAAGCTCTTCCCAGCCCTTCTGAGCGTCTACTCTACGCTTAGAAAGCATAATAGTTCCCTCTACATCGTTAGTCTTCATAATAAGAAGCTCTAACTCGTCGCCGACTTTAACAACATCCTCGGGTTTAACCGAAGGATCGTTTGAAAGCTCGTCCGCGGGAATAAAACCGGACTGTTTTCTTCCGACATCAACAATAACTTCGTTAGGAGCTATGCTAACAACTACGCCTTTTACCCTCTCGTTAGTATTTAAATTTTTGAGGGATTCCTCTAACATCTCCTCAAAAGATTCAGTTTCAACAACTGTTTCGCTGGATTTGATTTCTTCACTCATTGTATCCAGTACCTCCTTTATAATCCTTGCGGGTGTTGAAGCGCCCGCAGTTACACCGATTGAACGATATTTACTAACGAGATCTTTATCAAGCTCTTTTGCCGTTTCAATAAGAAAGGTATCGGCGCATCGGCTCTTACAAATATCGTAAAGCTTAGCGGTATTTGAGCTGTGCCTGTCGCCTATAACTATCATCAAATCAGAATTGCCGGAAATTAGATCTGCTTCATTTTGCCGTTCAGATGTAGCCTTACATATTGTATCAAAAATTTTCGCGTTTGTATAGACCTTTTTTACGGTTTTTAAACATTTTTTCCATTCTTTTTTTGAAAAAGTTGTCTGAGCGACCACAATTACATCGTTATTTTTCTCTATTGGAATATTAGCGAGTAATTCGACAAGTTCATCGTTGCTGTTAAAAGTATAACAATCGCTGTCGCAGTGACCGATAATACCCTGAACCTCGGGGTGATTTTTATTACCCGCTATTAAAACAGGGGTATTGTTCTCCCCCGCCTCAGTTACAATATTATGTATCTTCTTAACAAAAGGACACGTTGCGTCCACGCAGTTTAATCCGAGTTCTTCTATCTTGTCCATAACGCTTTTGCTCACTCCGTGGGAGCGGATTACGATAGTACAGTCCTTAGGGCATTCCTCGAGCTTATCGACAGCCTTACATCCCCGGCTCTCGAGCTCCAAGACCATCTCCATATTATGAATAATCGGACCTAAGGTACATACCTTCTCGCCCCGGTCGAGCATAGAATTTACAATATCTACCGCGCGGTTAACTCCGAAACAAAAGCCCGCGGTTTTAGCTACGTGAATACTCATTTAAATCGTGCTCTCTCATTTCTTTAATCTTGCCCATTACCATAGTGCCGGCCTTTTTAAGAGCGCGGCGGTCGATACTGTCGAGACCGAGTTCTTCCACGGTAATCGGGTCGGAAAAGTGTATAATTCTTTTAGCGAATATTCCTTTACCGATTTTAGTGATACAAGTCGGTACTACGGGAGCGCCTGTCTGCTGGGCGATAACGGCGAAACCGCTTCTGGGGCGCATAAGCTCGCCCGTCTTGCTTCGACCGCCCTCGATAAATATCGTCATCAGGTTGCCCTCGTTAATTAAATCCTCGCCGTTTTTAATAGCCTTACCGTCGCCGGCGCCGCGCTTTACGGGAAACGCGCCTAAGTGGCGGATAATAAAGGCGAAGAACTTATTCTCGAAAAGCTCGTCCTTAGCCATAAAGTTAAGACGGCGTTTCTGACCTAAACCCAAAAGTACGGGGTCAGAGAACGAGAGGTGGTTAGAGGCGATAATATAGCCCTTGTTATCGCCGGGAATATTGTTTTTATTTATAACCTTGTATCTGTAGCAAAGCTTCATAAT
>JAHKZS010000148.1 GCA_020626545.1 bacterium | reverse complement strand
GGTTAGCGTCAAGTCCCCAGAACACCTTAACGATACGTAATGTCGCCTGTGATACAGGTTCGGAAATATCTCCGCCGGGGGGCGATACCGCGCCGATAACCGAAAGCGCGCCTTCGGTATTTTCCGTACCGTTTACTATAACTCGTCCGGCTCTCTCGTAGAACTGAGCGAGTCGGCTTCCCAAATATGCGGGGTAACCTTCTTCACCGGGCATTTCTTCTAATCGACCGGACATTTCTCGAAGCGCCTCAGCCCAACGTGATGTGGAGTCAGCCATCAGAGCTACTGTATAGCCCATATCTCTGAAATATTCGGCGATTGTGATACCTGTGTAGATAGAAGCTTCTCGAGCCGCAACGGGCATATCGGAAGTGTTGGCGATAAGAACAGTTCTCTCCATAAGAGAATTGCCTGTTCTCGGATCTTTAAGTTCGGGGAACTCGTTAAGAACGTCGGTCATCTCATTTCCACGCTCTCCGCATCCGATATATACAATAATATCCGCCGCCGCCCATTTAGCGAGCTGGTGCTGAACTACTGTTTTACCTGAACCGAATGGTCCCGGTACAGCCGCAACACCGCCTTTAGCGAGGGGAAATAGTGTATCGATAGGTCTTTGACCTGTAGTAAGAAGAATATCGGGAGATAGTTTTTTCTTATAAGGTCTTCCGTTTCTTACAGGCCAGGTTGTAAACATTTTAATCTCTTTAATTCCGTCGTCCGTTTTTATTTTAGCTACAACTTCGTCAATAGTAAATTCGCCTTCGTTAATTGACTCAACTGTACCGCTTACTTTGTTCGGAACGAGGATTTTATGCTGTACAGCGGCTGTTTCCTCTACAGTACCTAATACATCGCCCGCTTTAACTTCGTCGCCGACTTTAGCAATGGGAGAGAAGTTCCACTTTTTTTCATGGTCGAGCGACGGAACGTCTACACCTCTGGTGAGGTTAGTTCCAGCAACTTTCATAATTTCGTTAAGCGGTCTTTGGATACCGTCATAAATAGAACCGATAAGGCCCGGACCTAATTCAACAGAAAGTGGCATACCTGTAGATTCTACCGTTTCACCGGGACCGAGACCAGAGGTTTCCTCGTAAACCTGAATCGAAGCCTGATCACCGTGCATTTCAATTATTTCACCTATAAGACGCTGTTTACTAACTCTTACAACGTCGAACATATTCGCGTCACGCATACCCTCGGCAATAACGAGAGGTCCCGCGACTTTAGTAATAGTACCTGTTTTCAAACTATACACCTCAATTGTTGAAGATTATATCTGAGCCGACCGCTTTTTCCACAAAGGATGACAGTCGTTTTATTCCTGAATTATTATTGCCTTTTACCCCGGGAATAGGTATAATCGCTGGGGTAATTTGTTCCTCGTATCTGGAACGTTCTTTTTCCGTGTTATTAAAAACTTCCTCAGTTAGATAGATAATCGAGTAATCATCGCTGTCAGCCAAATTTCTCAGCAGCTTTGGAGCTTTATCAATACTGTCGCACGGAAAGATTTCAAGTCCAATCGCGGAAAAGCCTTTAATACTTTCGCTGTCGCCGATAACGGCGATATTTTTAGCCATAAATTTCACGCAGCCTTTCTCTGATTTTCTCTTTATCCGTGTTAGTAGCGATACCGCTTTCAATAATATGGATTATCTTCTTTTCTATCTCAAAGCCTAAATAATAACCGATTAAAGGTTCGGGACCTTCGCTGGCTCTTTTACAGCTTTCAATCGCCATAATTATTAGTTTATTGTCCACAAACTTCTCGAACTCCGACGGAGAAGATTTATAGTGCTTTACCGCTTCTTTGCACTCGTATTCGCTGTACTTGGAAAGTTCATCGAGCAGAGCGCTGCCTCCTTTAAGTACGGCTGAAATTAAAGACGTTTTTCTGAAATCTTTAACTTCGCATAAAGCCTTGTTAAGATAGTCGGAGTCAACGCGCGTCTTAGAGCTTCGTATACATATTTTAATATTGTTATAAAATACAAATGTATTAAAATACTCGGTCAAAAAATCTGATTTATAATCTTTAACCAAGTCGAGCATATGCTCCATTACCGCTTTGTCGATAACAGCGTCGCATTCTCTGGCGTCGGATTTATGAGTAATTACCTCATAAGCTTCTTTAGCCGGTTTAGATATCCACTGTGGAAGCTTATCGAATTTTTTACGCTCAACTGCTTCCTTCAAAATATCGGTTTCGATTGTAACGGGAGAGATTAATAAATCTTCTCTTTTTTTGCCCGACATTATTCCTTTAATAATAACCTTAAAATTATGAGCGTCGTTAGTTATAATAAAAGGATCGAAAATGTTAAACTCGGGAGCTACGCTTTTTAAATAGCTCCATACATTTTTTGTACGGCTTTCTAAAACCTCGTTTACTGTTTTACCTTCGCCGTATCCTTTATCATTAAGATAACGTACTAGATCATTAAGGTTATCATAGGAGAGAAGCTGTTCTATATCGGAAGAAGCAAGGAGGTTTTTCTCTCTGGCTCTGACTGAACCTATGGAAAATTCATATGATAAACCCATAGAACCCTCCTACTTAAATAACTCTCGGCTTATTATATCCTCGAGTTTATCTCTGTTAGACATAATAACAGCGTCTATAGCCATATTTTCCTCAATATTTCCGTTTTTAAGTATAAATCCGCCGGGAATATTTACTGTATTATCAGAAACAGTAACATCTATTCCTGAGTTTTTAAAGTTATCCTTAAAGTTCGCGGGGATTCTAGCTAAATCTTTTTTGTTGAGATATACTTCACCGCTTGTAACATTTAAGGTTTTAGCGAGCTTATAAAGAAAATCGAAATATTCTGCGTCGTTAAGATTTAAAAGATAGTCTTGTAAATCGGACATAGTTTTATCGATTTCAACTCGTCTTTGTCTTAAAACAGTATTGCGGATTTCCAGCTCGCAACGGCTTTTTGAGGACTTGTCTATCTGTTTAACTTTTTCTTTAGCTTTTTCAATTATGTTTTTTGATGATTTTTCAGCCTGTATTTCTGCTTCGGATAATATCTCACCGCATTTTTTATCAGCTTTTAATAAAATTTCTTCGGCAACCTTATCACCGTCAGCTTTAATACGGTTCAGTATTTTTTCTCCACCGTTCATACAGACACCGCCTTTCTCGTTATTGTAATTAAATCTTTAAACCGGGTACTGAAATAACAACAAGAAGTGATACGATAAATGAGAGAAGTGCGTAAATCTCAACGAGAGTTACCGATACCATAGCTTTAGAGAAGTTTCTGTCGTCCTTAGCGCTCATAGCGATACCCGATACAGCCGCCTTACCCTGAGCAAAGCCTGAAACCATACCGCCGATACCGATAGCGAGTGACGCGCCTAAGAAAGCGAGTCCCTGAGCGAGATTGGGAATAGCTCCGCCTAATACACCGCAGTTAACGAGAATAAGGAAACCTACGATAAATCCGTAAAGTCCCTGTGTACCCGGGAGAAGTGTTAAAACGAGCATTTTACCGAATTTTGATGAGTCCTCGGAAAGAACTCCCATAGAAGCCTGAGCGGCAGCGCCTACGCCTTTAGCTGAACCGAAGCCTGCTAAAGCTGTAGCGATTGAAGCGCCTACAAGCGCGAAAAACATACCATTTGTAAACATATTATTTTTCCTCCTTGATTTTTATATATTTACTGTTAAGGGTAAACGGTTCAAATTCTTTACCGCCGCCCTCGTAAAATTTACTGAACATTTCTACGTATTGAAGTCGCATTGTATGTACGTAAGAACCTAAAGCGTTTAAGCCGATATTTATCGCGTGTCCTACTACGAAAATAATAATCATAAATATCGTGCCTACAATTCCTTTGCCGAACATAGTAGAGAGCATATTAAATACCTGAGCCATAACTCCGGTAGTTAAGCCTAGAGCCAAAAGCCTTGAGTAACTTAAAAGGTCGCTTATATAACTCGTTACGTCGTACAATGAAGCGATTCCGCCGATAACCTTACCAAAGCCTTTTTTACTTCGTCCTTGCGTCAGTACCAATCCTACGGCACACGCTATAGCGATTCCGGCTCCGATATAAAGTACAGTTTGACCGACAACCATTCCTACGGCAAGTACTCCGAACCCTACGAGCATAAGCATCCAGAGTCCCGTATCAAAGAACGACGCGGCATAATCTTTTTCTTTAAAGCAGATATAGAACTTACATCCCATACCTACTAAGATATGTACTAAACCGAAGGCTATTGATATTACCATAAGAACTAAAGCGTCTTTTTGCGGATCAAGCGTCGGCCACGGCAGAAAATCTTTCATAGTCATTTCAACGCCTGTGAAGTATTTATAAATAACCGTGGGAGCGTCTCCGAAAAAGCTTCCGAAAATCAGTCCCCAGAAAAACGTCGATACGCCGCAATACTGGAAAAGCTTTAAGTTATTGCGCATCTTTTTATCGGGCTTAAATACTTTTAAGATAATCCCTATAACTATTACCATCAAAAGTCCGTAACCAGCGTCGGAGAACATCATTCCGAAGAAGAAGAAGAAGAAAAACGCTAGAAGCGGGGTAGGGTCTATGTCCGAGTGAGCAGGGGCGGCATACATTGTAAGTATGCTTTGAGCGGGTTCGGAAAATTTGTTATTCTTTAGTTTAACCGGAGCGTCATCCTCAGCGTCTTCGGCTTCGATATAACAGGTGGAAACCCTTTCGCATAAAGCTTTTAACTTCTCTAAATCTTCCTCGGGAACATAGCCGTTAATAACGAATACGTGCTTAGTGTGTTCAAGCTCATTGATTACGTTATACTTATCAGCTCTGATTCTGAAATAATCCTGAGTAACCTTTATTTCTTCGCGCCTGTTCGAAAGCTCTATAATATTTTCAACAGCTTTCTCGTTTTCAGCGATAAGCTCGCTGCTTCTCGTTCGTAATCTTTCGGATTTAACCTTTGGGGTATGCGTAGTAGCGGTCATAGGTCTCGCGAATCCTAAAGCCCTTAAAACATCCTCAGCCATTTTCTTCTGGCTTATCGGAGTAAAAAGAACAAGGCAGGTAAGCTTATCCTCGCTGTGTTGTATTTCAAACTCGAATTCAAGCTTCGGATTCTGTTCGGCGATTGACGTTGAGAGAGTAGAATCACTGTATTCAGCGGGAAGCGTTCCTATAAATACGGCTGTCGAGTTAGTGTCGTTTGTATTAATCGGAATATCAAGATTCTGCCAAACTTCAAGCTGAGCGAGCGATGTTTTAATTCTGACTTGCTCGGCTTCGTTATCGGTAATTGTTTTTTTGTAGTCCGAAATTTTACGACAAATTTCAATTATCTCGCCTGATTTAGAAGCAATTTCTCCGATATCGTCCGGGTCGACTTCTTTCCTTCCAGCGAAAGATGAGAGTAGTCCCTGCTTTTCTCTAGCGTATTCATCAAGAATGTTTAGCGTATTTTCACATAGCGTAACATTTCTTTCGAACACCTGCATTTGAGGTGTTACGTCAATTCTAGAAAAACCTTTTTTCAGTTTTTCGACCTTTGTAACCTGGATTAAGGCGCTGTCCTGTATATGTTCAAGAAGCCGTTTTCGATCTTCCCGAAGCGCGACAATCCGTACTTTTTTCATTTTTAGTTTAGCCAATCGGCATCACCACACTTTTCAGAAAAATATATTAATTTAACAAAGCGTCAATTGATTGTTTAATAACAGTCTGCCTGTTTTTCTTAGCGGACTGAGTTATAATCTCGCATTTGCCCGAGGCTGCGGCTTTAGCCTTGTTAAAATATTCCTCGCCGTTTTTCTCAGCTTGAGCAACTAACTCATCAGCTTCTTCTTTCGCTTTAGCTTCAGCGTCGTCTATAAACTTTTGAGCTTTTATCTCGGCGTCCTTAATACGAGCCTGCGCCTCTTTTTTAGCCTCGGTTTCTTTGGTTTTACATTCTTCTTCCGCGTTATATATCGCGTCTAAAATTTCTTTAGCCATAAGCTATCCCTCTTAATAGTATAATTTTAGAGTTATAGTTGAAAAAACAACTTATATTAATATACCATATTTTAACGCATTAATCAATAAAAATGATGTAATAAAATTAGATATTTAAATTGATTTTTTTAATAATCTATTAATAATTGTCAACTTGATTTTTTATAAGTGTAAATATAGTTTTACTAAAATACAATTATAGAAGTATATTGAAATACAAGTCGGCTTCAAATCATGGCGTTTTCGAACTGTTTTCTTAACGTCCTTTCGAATCTCGCCGTTTTAAACCTACATCACAAAAG
>JAHKZS010000147.1 GCA_020626545.1 bacterium | reverse complement strand
TAACAGATGTTAAAGAAGTACATTCCTTACACATCATATACGCAACAGTCGAAAGCTTGTTGCTGATTGTTAAGTTTTTGAGTTTTGGATTTGCAAAGAGAACTAAATCTCCGACTTCTGTAACACCGTTACCCATGTTGAATGTTTCAAGGTTGGCGCACTGAGTAAAAGCGCTATCGTCAATGAATGTAACGGTATTAGGAATAGTTACCGATTTCAAAGAATTACATTCAGCAAACGCAAACTTACCAATCGCTTTAAGACCTGTGTCAAAAGTAATTTTACTCAAACTTGAACAATTAGAAAAGGCAAAGCTGCCGATAGCTGTCACTGTATTTGGAATTGTTATTTCTTTAAGCGCTGTACAGCCGTGGAAAACTCCGTAGCCGATTTCAACAACAGAACTCGGGATTGATACTGTTTCAATCTTATCGAAACCTCTGAAAGCGTCGTAACCGAGTTTAGCTACGGGTAGAGTTCTTTTCTCTCCGTCTGAATAAGTGTAAGATATAGAAGAAATAATACTTACACTGCTCGTATTAACTCCTTTGTATCCTACTATCTCGATGTAATCGTTCTCCCTGTTGTTGTCGCCTTTGCCGTCAACAACTCTGTATTGATATCCTGAGTCGGTTATCATAGTTATAGGTTTATCGGCTTTGTCAATCGAGATTGCCCCGACGGTCATAGGAATTATTGATATAAAGCTAAACAATAATAAGATAGATAAAGAAAATGATAATAATTTTTTGGTGTTTTTCATAAAATCACTCCGCTTCTGTATATTTATGTATATATAATACCATATTTTTAGAGAATTTTTTATGTTATTTATTACATCAACGTGTTATTTATTACATCAAAACCGCAGAATTGGATTTTTTATCACAAAACGCCCGACGGAAAGTCGGGCGTTACTTATTACTATTACCTGTAACCTAAAACCTGTAACCTAAATATTAACTATTACCTTCTTTATTCTCTCTACGGCTTCGACAGTATTATCCCTGTCGCCAAAAGAAGTGAGCCTGAAATAGCCCGCGCCGTTATCACCAAAACCCTCGCCGGGTGTACCTACGACGTTAGCGTTCTCGAGAAGATAGTCGAAAAACTCCCAGCTTCCCATTCCGTTCGGACATTTAAGCCAGATATACGGGGAGTTTTTACCGCCTGTGTAGTAAATTCCGAGCTCGTCCATAGCCGAGGAAATTATACGAGCGTTTTCCTTATAATACTCGAGGTTTTCTTTAATCTGTTTCTGACCTTCCTCGCTGAACACGGCAGCAGCCGCGCACTGTACAGGCCACGAAACGCCGTTGAACTTTGTAGCCTGGCGGCGATACCAGAGGTTGTAGATATTATGGCCGTCGCGCTCGAGCTTTTTCGGAACTACGGTATAGCCGCAGCGAGTACCCGTAAAGCCCGCCGTCTTAGAAAGCGAGCACATCTCGATAGCGCAGGTATCGGCGCCCTCGACAGCGTAAATCGAACGCGGAATATCCTCGGTGATAAACGCCTCGTAAGCCGCGTCGTACAGAATTATCGCGTCATTGGCGTTGGCGAAATCCACCCAGGCTTTGAGCTGGTCGTAGTTATAGGCTGAGCCTGTCGGGTTATTCGGGGAGCAGAGGTAGATTATATCAGCCTTTACGTCCTTAGGAGGCATAGCGGCGAAGCCGTTCTCCTCGTTAGAATCGGCGTAGACAATCTTTCTTCCCGCCATAATATTGCTATCGACATATACGGGATAGACGGGATCGGTCACCATAACGGTATTGTCCGCCGAGAAAATATCGCCGATATTACCGCAGTCGGACTTAGCTCCGTCGGAGATAAAAATCTCGTCGGCGTTTACACTTACGCCGAAGCTCTTATAATAATCGGATACAGCCTTACGCGCGAACTCGTAACCCTCGTAATCGGGATAACCCTTAAAAGTTTCTTTTTTGCCGAGTTCTTCGGCGCCTTTTTTCATAGCCTCGACAACTACAGGCGCTAACGGCAGGGTAACATCGCCGATACCGAGCTTAATCACCTTTTTGTCGGGGTTATTTTTAATATACTCGTTAGTTCTCTTGGCAACCTCGGCGAAAAGATAATTCGGCACAAGGTTGTCAAAGTTCTTATTTATCTTCATATAATTGCCATAGCCTTTCCGCTCACAAATAGTTATTAAAGTTTACCTTACGCTGTTACCGTGAGCGGATAAGGCGTAAATGGCAATTAAGCCATTGCTCGTGCGCACGTAGTGCGCAACTGAGCAGGCAATATCAATTCAAGATAGTGTGAACTTTCACACTATCACCTCAATCACTTTAGTATGATACCACAGAAAAGGCGATAATGCAAGTTTTAAGGTGGGAAAATTCAATTTTAAATATAATCACTCTAATTATCCATTGATTTTGAATTAATTAATCTATAATAATGCAATTATATTACAAAAGCGGTCAGATTCTCACCTGACCGCTTTCTGACTGTAGAAAAAGTTCTTTTTTGACTCGGCTTCTCCTTGAGGAGAAGCTGTCACCGAAGGTGACTGATGAGGTGATTTCCCTGACAGGGAAAATGTCGCAAAGCGACAAAAGGGTTGCTGTCCCGCTAGGGATAGCATTTCATCCAAAACTTGTTTTGGGTAACGAAATGACGTAAAAAGTCAATAATAACGGCAACTTGTTACCAAAATCAAAGATTTTGACTAGTTCCCTACACCTCACCCGTCACGCAGTAGCGTGACACCCTCTCCTCAAGGAGAGGGCAATGTCGCCTTCTCAAACATAGTTTTTCGACAAGCTGAAGCGGTCAGACATACGCCTGACCGCTTTAATAATAAATATAGATGCTTAATTATCCTGTCGGGAATAGAAGTTCTCGTATAGAACGATTTTATCTGCTCGACCGACATTCTCAATTCTCCATTCTCAATTCTCAATTGAAATATAAATTCCTCGGAATTTATATTTCAATAACTCCGTCGAATACTCTTGTGGCTTCACCCGTCATATAAACGGTGTCGTCGGTATAGTTGATAATAAGG
>JAHKZS010000146.1 GCA_020626545.1 bacterium | reverse complement strand
TCAGCCGCGTCGGTTGTTTCAAAAAAAGCGGGAGAGATTATTGATTTATCTAAACTCCGTATTTCTTTATCCAGCTTAAGATCTGAGCTCTCAAAACAGTATCAGGCTCTCGGCGAAGCTGTTTTTAATAACGATCCTGTCGAGGAAATCAATGCTATTAAAGAGGAAATTACTGCTGTTAAACAGAATATTTCGGATATTGAGGATATTCTTTCTAACGCCAGGAACTCAGTTACATGTCCGGCCTGCGGAGAAAAGCTTAACAAAAACGCCAGATATTGTTCTACATGCGGAACAGCTATTCCCAACGCTAAGAAAAACGTATGTGTTTCATGCGGAGCAAAGTTGGTTGAAGGCGCTAAATACTGTGCCTCTTGCGGAACCGCTGTAGAAACAGAATCCGTAAAAGAACCTGAAACAGAAGTAAAAGAGGAAAAAACTGAGGAATAATACTCAATTCTGATTTAAGGGTGATTTTGCGTGTCTAAAAAATATAACGCTGTAAAAAACGCTGACAGTAACGCCTCTCAGACTTTTCTGAAAGGCGCTGCTGTTATGACTATGAGTATGGTCATTGTTAAGATACTGGGATTCGTGGATAAGATTATGATAAGTAATCTATACGCGTATTTCGGAGACAGCTACGCCGCTATAGGAACAGGCCTTTATAGTAACGCTTACGAGATATATATTCCGCTGTTTACTATTGCTACGGCAGGATTCCCTATAGCAGTTTCCAGACTAATTTCCGAAAGTATTTCCCAAAAAAGATATAATGATGTGCGCCAGATACATAAGGTTTCTATTCCGTTCTTTGCTATTACGGGTACGGTTTGTTTCCTTATAATGTTCTGTTCCAGCTTTTTCTATATTAATGTTATTAACTCTCCATACTCGCTATACGCTATGTTGATGCTTTCTCCGGCTATTTTGTTCGGATGTCTTGTTTCGATTTACCGAGGTTATTTCGAAGGCCAAAGAAATATGTTTCCAACGGCTATTTCGGAGGTTATTGAGGCGGGCTCTAAACTTATTTTCGGTTTAGGTATAGCGTATGTTATTATGAAACTCGGAAGCGACAGCTATAAGTCCACGGGTACTGTATTTGGACTTACTTTCTCCGGAGCTAACTCTGAGCTTGACGCTATGTATACCATAATGTCATTCTCGGTAGCTGGAGCTATTTCGGGCATCGTACTCGGAAGCTTTTTCTGTTTCTTATTCTTATTATTACGCTATAAAATCGGTGGCGACGGTATTCCCGAGGAATACTACGCGTCTTCCGTTGAAGCGAGAAGTAAAAAAGAAACTTTTAAGCGTATGTTCAAAACCGCTATTCCTATCGGCTTAACGGCGCTTGTTATGAATATCGGTACTTTAATTGACGCTGCTGTTATCCAGAACGTGTTGTATTCACTTTCTTTAACTAACGGTAAAGATATAGTTGGACAGTATAAAGATATGGGTGTAAACCTTTCGAACGAGCTGTCGAAAAAGACTTTACACACCGCGCTTTGGGGATGCTACGGAGCGGCTTTACCGCTAATGCAGCTTGTTACAGCTGTAACACAGGCTTTTGGTACTGCCGCTATGCCTAATGTCGCGAGCGCGTGGACTAAAGGCGATAAAACTGAACTCAAAACATCTATAGAAACTGTATTAAGACTTACTATGCTCTTTACTTTACCGACAGGTCTCGGACTTACCGCGCTTGCCGATCCGATTATGGATATTGTATATGCCAGTCAGACTCAGGTCGTTATCGGCGCTCAGGTTCTTAAAGTAATGGGCTTTACCGCAATTGTAATAGCCTGTGTTGTTCCTTTGTGCAGTATGCTTCAGGGCATAGGCAGGGTAGACTTACCGCTCAAAATTTATACCGTTGGTATTCTGATTAAAGTAGCTACAACATGGCTCTTTGTAAGGGTTGTTTCTATTAACATTCAGGGCGGTTCAGTAGGTTCATTAATTGCCTATAGCGTAATGCTCGTAGTCGCTATGTATCTGTTAGTTAAACATTCGGGCGTAATGCCTGACTTTATGTCTACGACTGTTAAACCTTTAATAGCCGCGGTAGCTTGCGCGGTTTCGGCTTATTTTAGCTTTATCCTAATATCAAAATGGGTATCTATCATCCCGGCTACACTTATTTCTGTACTAATTGCCGCGATTATTTATATTACAATTTTGTTAATATTAAAGACATTTACAAGAAATGAGCTCAAATTCTTGCCAAAAGGTGAAAAAGTTGTAACTATACTTGAAAAATATCATTTAATAGGTTAAAATACCTGTTGTATTCGATAAACACTGAATTTTTGAGGTGACTGGGTTGGATTTCACCAATAAGGAAAATTATAATTTTGATGATTTAATTGAGATTATGAAATATCTCAGAGCGCCGAACGGCTGCCCGTGGGATAGAGTTCAAACTCACGAATCTATAAGAAGTAATTTTATCGAAGAAACTTACGAGGTTATTGAGGCTATCGATAACAAAGATTCCGAGCTTTTAAAAGAAGAACTCGGTGATGTTCTTTTACAGGTTGTGTTCCACAGCGAAATGTCCGCTGAGGAAAACGAGTTTGATATAAACGACGTTATTAACGGAGTT
>JAHKZS010000145.1 GCA_020626545.1 bacterium | reverse complement strand
TTAGCCTGTAGCAATTATGGAGCTGGTGGACGGACTTGAACCCCCGACCTGCTGATTACAAATCAGCTGCTCTACCAACTGAGCTACACCAGCGTTTTACAGCTAGACTATAATATCATAAATATATTGCTGTGTCAAGATATTTTTAAAAAAATTATCTTTTATGACATCATTTTAGTTGTTTTTATAGCTTTGAATTGTATAATTGTATAAAAATATTATAAGTCATTTAGTTTTATTGACAAATATAACGAATTAATGTATAATGATTTTATAGTTTTTTTAAGGAGGACTAATAGTGGATAATTATAATAATAATCAAGGCTATAATAATCAAGGCAATAATAATCAAGGCTATAATAATCAAGGCTATAATAATCAGGGCAATAATAATCAAGGCTATAATAATCAGGGGTATAACAATCAAGGTTATGATAATCAGGGTTATGCTGATAATCAGACACCCAGTTACGAAGCTCAGCCTTATACACCTGAAATTGAGAAAGAGAAGAACGATCCTAAAGCAATCGCTTCCCTTATCTGCGGTATCGCTTCAATAGTTTGCTGTTGTTCAGGTATTATCGGTATAGGAGCGGGTGTGGCTGCTATTATTACAGGTATTCTCTCCAGAAAGAATAAGCCTGAGAATAATACAATGGCTACTGTAGGTTTGATTTTAGGTATTGCGGGCGCTGTATTATCTGTTGCGGCGATTATATTCGCGTTAATCAGCATGTTTGCGGGCGGCGCTTCCAGCAGAAGCAGCGGTTCTTTCTATAATCCTTATAGTTATTATTTTAATTATTAAGATTTAATATAGTTGTTATTGACTTTAAAAAATCCGGTTTAATAGCCGGATTTTTTAAACTTGTAAATACATAAGGGATAATAGAAAATGGGGAATATAATATGCCTAATAACGATCAGGATTCTTATGATGATAATCAGCAGTTTATAGGAACTATGTTCGCAGGTTTATAATTAAATTAATATATCATTATGGACGGATTGAATAATAAAAGTTTAAAGAAAATAACCGTATGCGCCGCGCCTTTTGTTGTTATGGTATTAGCGGCTTTAGCGGCTATGTTTGTGGTACGATTTATAAGACTTCCTCAATGTTTTTATTACAGCACCCTGCACATATATTGCCCCGGATGCGGGATGACCCGCGCTGTAAAGGCAGTATTAAAAGGTGATATTCTTCTATCGCTTAGGCAGAATATTATGGCAATCGGAGGTTTTATTTTAGGCGGAGCATACTACTTAGGATATGTGTTCAGGGTTTTCGGTAAACCCCAATGGAGAATTAAGTTTCTGTATAAACCTGTATTTATATACTCCTTGCTTGGAGTTTTAGCGGTTTTCTTTATAGCGCGAAACTTTATTCCCGCGATCGCTCCTGTTTAAAAATGTCATTTTGGCGTCGGATAATTCCGACGCCTTATTGTTTTATTCGAGGAAATATGATATTATTCTTTCGGGTGAATTTATGAATAATATAAAACTTATCGGAATAGATTTAGACGGAACCGCGCTAAACAGCGAGAAAAAGCTAACCGAAAAAAATAAAGAGGTTTTTTCTTACTGTAAGGAAAAGGGTATATACATCGTTCCGGTTACCGGCAGACCGTATTCGGGAATTTACGAGGAGTACAAACGGGGTATGATGTGCGATTACACCATTAATACCAACGGTGCCGCCGCTATGGAAGTGAAAAGCGGAAAGCGTATTATTTCCCATACGATGAATGATAAAACTTCGCTCGAGGTTATGAGAATTCTAGAAAACTTCGATTGTTACTACGGTATGTTTTACGACGGTTACGGATATTTAAAGCCGTCCGATTTAGAACACGAGAAAAATAAATACAAAAACACACCGCTTTTTGAGTATATTTCAAGAACGAGAAAAACTGTCGATAATCATTACGATTTATTAAAGAAAATAAAGAAATGTGATAATATATATGTAATCGCTAAAGACAGCATAATCCGCGGCGAGATTTGTGATTCTATCGGTAACGTGTCCGATATATATTTTACATGTTCTGATTATAACGACGTCGAAATCGGCGGTAACTGTTCCAAGGGCAGAACGCTTATTGAACTCGCCGAATACTTGGGTATAGATAAAAGCGAGGTTATGGCGATAGGCGACGGCGGAAACGACATCAAAATGCTCGAGTCCGCGGGAGTTTCTGTAGCTATGGCTAACGCGGACGACAGAGTTAAGTCGGTTTGTGATTTTGTTACGAAGTCCTGCGAGGAAAGCGGAGCGGCTTACGCTATCGAAAAAATTGTTTTTAACGGAGAAAAAGTGTTGTAAAACACGAAGAAATATATTATGGTTTATTTCACAAATTTACTCTGGGTATTTGTTATATTTTCCTTTTTAGGATGGGCTGTACAGTTTATCGCGGAGTGTATAAAAAAACGCAGACCTGTTAATCCCGGGTTTATAACGCTTCCGTTTTTACCGTCTAACGGTATCGGAATGATTTTAGTGTTTATACTTCTACATAATATAAAGAACTTCTTTATTCTTTTTGTCGCGTCGGCGCTGTTATTAACCCTGTATAAATACCTTTTATCGAGCGTGTTTGAGCGTTCTTTTGGGTTTAAATGGAAGAACTATTCAAAGAAGCGGTTTAATCTTAACGGTTACGTAAGTGTGTGGGAGCCGTTCGCGTACGGCGCTATAGGATTTCTTTCGGTAAAATTCGCTTTTAATCCTATGATTAGTTTGCTCTCGACAATACCGTTATGGATAGCGTTTCTTATTCCGGCGGTTATTACGGTAATGATTCTATCCGATTGTATAATCTCCGTTATAACGGTTATTAACCTGTGGAAAAACCTAAAGGGGATGAAAAATATTTTCGAATTAATCGGGAGTGATAAAAGTTCTATCCCCGATGACGAGCTCCGTAAGAGTTACGAAAGACGTATTTTAAAGAGCAAACGCTTTAGGTTAAGACTCGTGAAAGCTTTTCCTGATATGCAGTCGCTCAACTACGAAAAACAGCTCCAGGATATTAAAACCCGTTTTGATATTATCAGGGAGAAGAATAACGAAACCTACGAGAGAAAAATCGAAAACGACGACGAAAAGCCCTTCGCCTTCGGACTTAGCTTTTCTAAGCTTTTTTGGCTGTTTTTTATCGGAAGCTTTTTCGGTACGGTGCTCGAAACTATCTGGGGATTAATTATGGACGGCTATTTCCAGATGCGTGTCGGAATGGTGATCGGGCCGTTTATTCCCGTATACGGCGGGGGAGCGGTAGCTATTACGCTATGTCTGTATAAACTGCATCGAAAGGGAGATGTGGTGGTGTATCTCGTCTCCGCGGCAATCGGCGCGACTTTCGAGTATCTGTGTTCCTATTTTCAGGAAATGTTTTTGGGAACTATAAGCTGGGATTACAGCGATTCTCCCTTTAACTTAGACGGAAGAACTAACCTTACTTACGCGCTTATATGGGGATTTCTCGGCTTGGCGTGGCTTCGGTATCTTTATCCGCTCGTGAGCCGTCTTATAGAAAAAATCCCTAAAAAGCCGGGCACGATTATTACCGTTATTCTGTGTGTGTTTATGGCGTTTGACGGCGCTTTATCGATTTTAGCGGTCGATAGAAAGAACAGGCGCGCCGAAAATATACCTCCCAAAACAGTTATCGGCGAAGCCGTAGACTATGTTTTTAATGACGATTATATGGATTTTGTATTTCCTAATATGAAAGTAACGAAAAAATCCAAAAAAACAAAATAAAAAGCTTGACAAATAAAAAATTGATGGTATAATAATTACAGTTAGTTAAAACTAACTTTTGTACTAATCCCTTAAATTATTACTAAGAACCCGCCTTTTTAGGCGGGTTTTTAGTTGCTATAGGAACTAAATTATGATAGAATAAAAAAAGAGGGTGATGTGATGAGATTATTCCGCAAAAGAAAAATAAGTAAAAAAACAAAAAATGAAATCCAGCTATATATTAACGAAAATTATGTGGATGTTTCTCGCGAGATGGTCTCATTTACCGGAATTCCGACAGCTAATCTCGGCTCTGCCTCGCGCGAACGTGTAAACAAAAACAATTCGGAAGTAAGCCCTTCATTTAACGCCCCTGTAAATCCTTCTGTAATACCTTCTAATAAACCTGATTATAATGAAAATTATCCTGATTCACAAAGTGATTATGAACAGGATGCTGACGCGCGGGTTTATTATACTCAAGAATCCGAGAGTTTATTTGTCGGACTTCGTGAATTGGACGAGAGCTTTTCCGATATGCTGTTTCGTAAAATTGACGAAAAAGGAATTACCGACGCCGCATGTTATAAAAAAGCCGATATTGACCGAAAGTTGTTTTCGAAAATCCGAAGCAATCCTAACTATAAGCCGTCTAAGTCCACTGCTCTCTCTTTAGCGATCGCGCTGGAGCTTGATTTAGACGATACTAAAAGCCTGCTGGAAAAGGCGGGGTACGCGCTGTCGCACAGCATTAAGTCTGATGTGATTGTTGAATATTTTGTTCTAAATAAGAATTATAATTTGTTCCAGATTAACGAGGCTCTCTACGAATTCGACCAGAAGCTTCTTTAAAAAATGTCGCTTTAAAAGCGACCATATCTGTGATTAAGTCCGCTATAATATAGCCGTAAGCTAAAGAAAAGCTTACGGCTATTAATTTTTTAGGAGGACATAAAGATGAAAAACAATATCACAGAATTAGTATTTATACTCGATCGAAGCGGTTCCATGGGAGGACTCGAAAGCGATACTATCGGCGGATTTAACTCGCTGATTGAGAAGCAGAAGAAGGAGGACGGAAAATGCTTTGTAACTACGGTTCTTTTCGATAACCACATCGAAACTATCCACGACAGAGTTGAGCTTTCCGAGATAAACAAGCTCACCGAAAAGGAGTATTTCGTCAGAGGATGTACGGCGCTTGTCGACGCGATCGGATACAGCGTATCCCATATCGAAAAAATTCATAAATATGCCCGCAAGGAAGATGTTCCCGAGAATACGATGTTCGTAATAATTACCGACGGAATGGAGAACGCGAGCCGCAGGTATTCGAGCGATGAGGTTAAAAGAATGATTGAAAAGCATAAAGAAAAGGATAAATGGGAATTCCTTTTTATCGGAGCTAATATCGACGCGATAGAAACCGCGAGTCATTTCGGTATCGACGAGGATAAATCCGTTAACTATCATGCCGATAGAGAGGGTACAAGGGTAGTTTATACGGCGATGGCTCAGGCGGTGAAAAATGTAAGAGCCAGCGCTCCGCTCAGCCGCGAATGGAAAGATGATATTAACGCCGATTTCGAAAGCAGAAAGTAAAAACTTTTAACTATATTCGCGTACAAGCATAGTATATAGTATCCGCAAAAGCGGAAATACACTAAAAGGATTTTTGTATGAATACTATTAATTGCTCGTGCGGAAAACCCGATAACTGCGGTTGCTGCGGATGTTGCAAAAGCTGTCAGTTTAATCCCTGTGCGGTAACCTGCGCTCCCGTGTGTGAATTAGGCGCCGACTACGCTTATATCTACAATACCGCGGCTCAGACCGTCGCTTCGGAATGCGAGGTCACTTTCTCGGGAAACGGACTGCTTTCGGGTACTATTACCCATACCGCCGGAACCGCTGAAATCGTAATCGGTAAAACAGGCGTTTATCTTATAAACACATTCGTTTCTCCGACAGGCGCCGCTCAGTTTACGGTTTATCGTAACGGTACAGCCGTAGAGGGTTCGACCTACGCTTCGGATACCGCCTTTGACGGTAACGTGATTATCTCCGCCCAGATGGGAGACGTGCTCACTGTCGTTAATACGGGTACAGCCGAAATGACTCTCGAAGCCGAGGGTACGGCTCCCGAAGCTGTGGTGAACGGCGCCGTGACTATTACAAGATTATTTTAGTTCTAAATAGGAATTAAACTCAAACTCCGTGAATTAATTTTCGCGGAGTTTTTATTTTTTATTGATTATTTTACACTTTTATATTACAATGTAGGCAATAAAAAGTCTACCGAAGGAGATGTCTAAATGAAAAACGCAAGAAGAATTTTAAGCGTGATTCTCTGCGCTGTTTTAGTGTGTTCCGTGTTTACCATAAGCGCCGGCGCTAAAAAGAAAGCTAAGAGTTACGTAAAAAGCGTTAGCGTGAAAAGTAAAGCTACTATTACTATTCCCGCCGATAAGAAAACCGCTGTTAAATCCTATAAGGTAACCGTAAAGGTTTCGGGAAAGGCTTCCAAGAAGTTTACCGCTAAATCGAGTAAAACTTCCGTAGCTTCTGTAAAGGTAAGCGGTACTAAGGTTAAGGTTACCGCTAAAAAAGCCGGTACGGCTAAAATCACCGTTACCTCTAAGGCTAAGAACGCTTCGGGCAAAAAGCTCAAAAAGACATTAAAGCTTACTGTTAAGAAGAACTTAAAGCCCGCCTCTCTTAACAAGTATTCTATCGAGAACGAGCTTGTATACAACGAAAATATAGACAGCTTTATGATAGGTATGGGACACATGGAAGTAACCGATGTGGTTGAAAATGAAAACCCGAACGGTGTTTATTACGCAAAGATTGCCGACGAAAATATAGTTGCCCCCGCGCAGAAAGGCGCTATTGTTTTTTCTAAAAGCGTAGGTTCCACAACCGCCGACATCTACGAGGAACTCAATAATGTTACAAGAAAACTCGGTACAGTTAGTTTTCAGGTTAACGCTATTGATACCGCCGAGGCTGTAACAAGCGCGCTTCTTTCTGACGAATCGGATTATAACTTCGTATGGTTAAAGCTTAATTTCGGCAAAACAACCTTTGACGCGGGCTCAGCTATAAAGAAGTCGATCGCTGATTGCACTAAGCTTACCGAAGATGACTATACTTTAAATTTTACCACCGAGGATGAAAAAGTAGCCAAAGTCGATAAAGACGGTATTGTAACAGGTGTCGGTAACGGCATTACTTCTATCACAATGGCTATGAAGTATAAGGACGGTTCCGAGGGCGAGGAATTAACCGAAGTACAGGTTTCGGGTAAGGCTATCGAAAAGGTAGACGGATATACAATAGATAATATCAGAGATTACGTAGTCGGCTTAGATACTCCCGTAGAGCTTCTCGACGGCACAATGACTCCTATGATTAACTTTGATAACGCCGCTACAACTCCCGCGCTCAAGGCTGTTAAAGACGCTATCGACAAGGAACTCGAGATGTATGGCTCAATAGGACGAGGTTTCTCTCAGAAATCCAACCACTCGACCGACGTTTATAACAGCGTAAGAGATAAGGTTCTCGATTTCCTCGAGGCTGACCCCGAGCAGTACACCTGCTTCTACACCAACAGCACAACCGATGGTCTTAATAAGCTCGCTTCAGCTCTTATTACGAGCAAGAACGACGTAGTCCTCACTACAAGAATCGAGCATCACGCTAACGATTTAAGCTGGAGAGAGAGAGTTAATAAGGTTCTCTACGCCGAGGTTGACGAAAAGGGCAGAGTTATCTACGACGATATTGAAAAGCTCCTTAAGGCTAACAAGGTTAAAATTGTTTCCGTTTCAGCCGCCTCAAACGTTACAGGCTACGTTAACGACGTACACAGAGTAGCTAAGCTCGCTCATAAGTACGGCGCTCAGATCGTAGTAGACGGCGCTCAGATTGTCGCTCACAGGAAGTTCTCTATGATCGGCGACTTAAACGACAGCACAGACGATATCGATTATATCGCTTTTTCGGCTCATAAAATGTACTCACCCTACGGCGGCGGAGCTGTTGTCGGTATTACCAAGGAGCTTAATAAGCATATGCCGACCTTCTACGGCGGCGGTACAATCAAGGTTGTAGGCGATTATTGGAGCGTATACAAAAACGCCCCCGCGGCTTATGAGGCGGGATCTCCGAACTATCCCGGCGTTGTCGGCTTAGGTAAGGCTATTGACGTTCTATCAACAGTAGGTATGGATAAAATCGAAGCTCACGAAAAGGTTCTCAACCGCAAGATTATCGACGGACTTAAAAAGCTTCCGAACGTAATTCTCTACGGCGATACCGAGAATATCGACGACAGAGTAGGCGTTGTTACCTTTAACTTCAGCGATATTAACAGCTACTATATCTCCGAGAAGCTCTCCGAGCTCGGCGGAGTAGCCACTCGCCGCGGCGCGTTCTGCGCTCACCCTTATGTATGGCGTCTTATGGGAATATCCGATGAGAAAGCGAAAAGCTTTGAAACCTGCACCGACGTAAATACTGCCGGAATGGTGCGTGTAAGCTTCGGTATTTATAATAATGAGGAAGATGTTGATAAGTTCTTAGAGCTTATGCCAAAGGTTATGAAAGAAGCTATGGAGGTTCAGAAAGTCAGCCCCGCGGAACCCGCGTACTAAGAACTGCTAAGTAATAAATCAGCCGCTCTGTTTTCGCAGGGCGGCTTTTTTACGTCTATGTAGCTTTAGTGTGAAAGCTTACACTATTTCAGATTAGTATTACCCGTTCAGTTGCGCACTGCGCGCAAGAGCTATGACAATTATTATGACAGATGACGGATTGGTGACGGATGTAATTTTTTAATCCGTCACTCAAAAAACTCAGTATTTATAAGGGTTATAACCCTTAGTGACGGATGTGACGGATTAAATCGCAGAAACTATATAACTATAAAAAAAGAATATATTTTATATTAGTATATATACAATAGGAAACAATGTGTCATCTGTCATTTTGCAGTAATTAGCGTTTAGTTATCAGAAATCAGTTAGTGCTGTCATCTTGAGCGGTTGCGGAGCAAATTTCGCTTTAGCGAAATAGTCGATGAGGTGTTATCCAAATTTTTAATTTGGGGAATAATACCCATACCCTGCTTTAAGATCTTAAGATTCTTCGACTCTCAGAATGACACGTTTTTCATACAACTTAAATTGAATCTCTATCGAGAGCTTTTGACTAAACTAAATAACGGCGTGAAACTAATCACGCCGTTAATTGTTTATTATACTATTATAACACTTTTTTAAGGAAGTCCTGAGTACGCTCGTTTTGCGGATTACCGAAAATCTGCTCGGGAGTACCTTCTTCCTTAATTCCGCCGTCAGCCATAAACAGCACTCTGTCGGAAACTTCTCTCGCGAATCCCATCTCGTGAGTTACGACTACCATCGTCATACCCTCGTTAGCGAGCTCCTTCATAACGTCGAGAACTTCGCCGACCATCTCGGGATCGAGCGCCGAAGTCGGCTCGTCAAAAAGCATAATATCGGGGTTCATAGCCAGCGCTCTCGCTATAGCGACACGCTGCTGCTGTCCGCCCGAAAGCTCTCCCGGGTACGCGGCAGCTTTATCCGCTAAGCCTACGCGCTCTAAAAGCTGCATAGCCTTTTTATCCGCCTCTAACGGTCTCATTTTTTTAAGCTCCACGGGAGCCATCATAATGTTTTTCTTAACCGTCATATTGGGGAAGAGATTGAACTGCTGGAATACCATTCCGATATTCTCTCTGACCTTATTTATATCGACCTTTTTATCGGTTATATCGTATCCGTCCACAACGATTTTGCCGGAGGTAAGTTCCTCAAGCTTGTTAAGACATCTTAAAAAGGTAGATTTACCAGAACCCGACGGTCCGATTACACATACAACCTCACCCTCGTGAATTACGGCGTCTACGCCTTTAAGAACTTCGTTATCTTCAAAATACTTATGAAGGTTGGTTACAACAATTTTTTCGTTAGTTTTATTTGTGCCGCTCATATGTTATTTCTTCCCTTCATATTTTAGTTTTTTCTCGATATGATTCGAAAGAACCATAAGTAAGGATATAATCGCGAGATACATCAGCGCTACTATCGAGTATGTTTCGAAGTAAACGAACGTCGAGCCTACGTACTGCTGGGCTTTATTAACGACCTCAGCCATACCGATTACGGTTAGGATAGATGTATCCTTGATAGTGATTATGAACTGGTTTACCAGGGACGGTACCGAAAATTTAAGC
>JAHKZS010000014.1 GCA_020626545.1 bacterium | reverse complement strand
TCAGAATTTTATCAATGATAAAATAAAACAGGTAAAGCCCTCGGGAATAAGAAAGTTTTTTGATATAGCCGTTGAAATGGATAATGTTATCTCTTTATCAATAGGCGAGCCTGATTTCCAGACTCCTTGGCATATCAGAGAAGCGGGTATAACATCGCTTGAAAAAGGTAAAACATGGTATACGCCTAACAAGGGATTTATCGAGCTTAGAAAAGAGATCTGTAATTATTATAAAAGACGGTTTAATCTTTCTTATGACGCTGATAATGAAGTTTTAGTAACAGTCGGCGGAAGCGAAGCTATAGACCTTGTACTTAGAACGCTTGTTAATGACGGCGACGAGGTTCTTATTCCTGAACCCGCTTTTGTATGTTATAAACCGCTTACATATATGGCTGGCGGAAAACCTGTTGAAATTGAAACAAGAGCTGAAAACAACTTCAAACTTACGAGAGAAGAACTTGAAAGCGCTATAACCGATAAGACTAAAATACTTGTTCTTCCGTATCCCAATAACCCTACGGGCGCTATTATGGAGCGTGAGGATTTAGAAGCTATTTCTGATATTATTATTAAAAATAATCTTATAGTTGTTTCCGACGAAATATACGGCGAGCTTACATACGGTAAGAAAAATCACGTTAGTATTGCCGAAATTGACGGAATGAAGGAAAGAACTGTTGTAATCAGCGGATTCTCTAAAGCTTACGCTATGACAGGATGGCGTTTAGGTTACGCCTTAGGTCCAAAAGATATTGTAAGCCAGATTACTAAGCTGCACCAATACGGAATAATGTCCTCGCCGACAACCGCTCAGTACGCGGCTATTGAGGCGCTTCGCAACGGCGATAAGGATGTCGCCGATATGAGAAGCGACTACGATATAAGACGCCGCTTAATTGTGGGTAAACTCAATGAGATTGGTTTAACCTGCTTTGAGCCTTTAGGAGCGTTCTATACATTCCCGTGCATCAAGTCTACGGGGCTTTCGAGCGACGAATTCGCTACTCGGCTTGTAAAAGAAAAGAGAGTTGCCGTAGTACCGGGAACAGCTTTCGGTGAGTCGGGCGAAGGATTTGTGCGTATTTCTTACGCCCAGTCGCTAAAAAATATTAAAAAAGCTCTGAAACGTATTGAGGAGTTTGTCGAGGAATTGAAGAATGAAAGTAAAGGTTAAAGCACCCGCTAAAATTAATCTTTCTCTTGACGTTTTACGGAGACGTCCGGATGGCTACCATGATGTTAGTATGGTAATGCAGGCGGTAAGTTTATACGATTATATAACCGTAGAAACTACAGACAGCAAGAAGATTGAGATAAAATGCGATTATAAGGGTGTTCCGTGCGACGAGAAGAATATCGCTTATAAATGCGCGGAAGCGTTTTTTAGGTACACAAAAACCGAAAACAGCGGTATTATTATAACTATTGATAAAAATATTCCCACTCAGGCAGGACTCGCGGGCGGAAGCGCTGACGGCGCGGCGGTTATAGTAGCGCTTAACAAATTGTTTTCTACATATCTTAAAGAGGACGAGCTCTGCGAAATCGGCTCAAAAATCGGCGCTGATATACCTTTCTGTATAGTAGGAGGCACTAAGCTCGCGAGCGGTACTGGTACTGATTTAAAGAAAATGATTAGTATGCCTAAGTGCGATATAGTAATTTGTAAACCTGATTTCAGTGTAAGCACTGCCGAAGCTTATTCGAGAATAGACAGCGCTCAGCTTAGCCATCCTGAGTTTACCGCGGAAATGGTGCGGGCTATTTACGCGAGGGATATATATATGGTTACGTCATCTATGCTTAACGATTTTGAACTCGCTTTAGATTTAGAGCCGATAAACGAAATTAAGAAAATAATGTTAAAGAACAAGGCGCTCGGCGCTTGTATGAGCGGTTCGGGTTCAGCGGTGTTCTCGGTATTTAACAGCTTAAAGAAAGCCGAAAAGTGTATGGAGAAGCTTAAGGAAAGCTATGAATATGTATTTTTATGCGCTCCTGTTAAAAACGGCTGTGAAGTAATTGATTAAATTTTGATTAAACTTTAAAAACCTGTCCATAATTCTGGTATCAGAATTTAGGCAGGTTTTTTGTATGAAAAGATTTATTAAGTCCGTATGTATTTCTACAGTTATTTGTATGATAATTTCTATTATACCGTTTAACGCCCGCTGTAAGAATATTAGCGATGAAGTTTTCAGGCTCCATATTTTAGCGAATTCCGATTCGAAATCCGACCAAGCTCTAAAGCTAAAGATAAGGGACAGGGTTCTAAAATATACAAGTCAAATGTACCAAAACGCTGATAATAAGCGGGCAGCGGAAAAACTTACAGATATAAACTTACAGAGTATCGCTAATATAGCTAAAGACGAAATAGTAAAAAACGGATATAACTACTCGGTGAAAGCTGAAATAAAGCATATGTATTTTGATACGAGATATTACGACAAGGTGACTATGCCTTCGGGATTTTATAACGCGCTTAGAATAACTATCGGAAAAGGCGAGGGGCATAACTGGTGGTGTGTGATGTATCCGTCAATGTGCGTAGGTTCAAGCGCTGATTATAATTCTCTAAAAGAAAATACTAATTCGGATGAGTATAATCTTCTCACAGAAGATAAATATGAGTTTAAGTTTAAAACTGTAGAATATTTTGAAAAAATATGCTCTTTTTTCTCTTAGTACGTTTTTCGGGACACTAAATGTGATACAATAAAATAAATTATTCAAAGGAAGTGTTAAAATGCTTCAATTTATTTTAGGAAAAAGCGGCAGCGGTAAAACTACCGAAGCTGTAAATATATTAGCTGATAAGTGCAAAAAAGGCGATAAAAAGCTTTTAATGCTCGTACCTGACCAGAGTTCGTTTGAAACCGAAACGACTTTTCTCGATATTTTAGGGGCTAAGCTCTCGGGTAATGTACTTGTATTTGGATTTTCACGACTGTCAAATTTTGTTTTCAAAAACACAGGTAACATTCCCGAGAATGTTATAGATGACGGCGTGCGTAAAATTTTAATGAGTAAAGCTATCGAGGAAACTTCCGACAGTTTAGAAATGTTCACTTCCTCTAAAACGAGAAAATCGGTACTCGACCTTATGATACATTCTTTAAAAGAGTGTAAAAAGGATAATATTACCCCGGATATGCTCGAGAATACTGCTGATTTAATCGAAAATGAAACCTTAAAGAAAAAGCTTTCCGAGACAGCGCTTGTGCTTAACGCTTACGAGGCGTTGCTCGAGAAAAGTTATGTGGATCCGTTAGAGAATTTAAACAGACTAAAAGATATACTTGAAACAGAACGTATTTTTGAGGGTTATACTATAGTTGTCGATTCATTTTCCGGATTTACATACCAACAGCTCGAAATTATAAGAATACTCCTTACCCAAAGTAAAGATTTTTATATTACCGTCAATATAGATATGGAGTATAAAAACAGCGAAATTTTCGAAACAACCGAAAGAACTCGTAAGCTTGTTAAAAGACTTGCTCAAAGCAACGGTATTGAGATTAAACCTGATATTATTCTTAATAATTTTTATCGTTCCGAAAAGTCTGATATTTCTTTTTTAGAAAATAACGTGCTGAGAATTAACGACAAAATCTATTCTGAAAAAGCTGAAAATATTGAAACATATGAAGCCTTTGATGTTTATGACGAGGTTAATTTCACCGCGCGTAGAATTAAAAGTCTAGTAGTCGATAAAGGGTATAAATACAGAGATATTGCGGTTATACTCAGGGACAACAATATTTATAACGGAATACTCGATACGGTTTTGGAAAAGTATTCCATTCCGTATTTTATGGATATACCGCAGGATGTTTTCACTAATCCGATTATTAGATTTGTTTCGGGTATTCTTGATATTGCTATAAGTAATTTCGATAGGGACAGCCTGATTTCTACTCTTAAAACAGGTCTTTTTAAACTCAGCGATACTCAGATTGCCGACTTTGAGAATTATATTTATGTGTGGAATATTGATCGTTCGGGATTTAAAAAGGAGTTTAAGAATAATCCTTCCGGGTTTGAAACACTCAGCGATTATGACTTGAATAAGTTATCTGAGATTGAAGCTACAAGAAAGTACATAGTTAATTCGCTGGTTGATTTTATTAATTCCACTAAAGACGCTGACGGTACCGAGATTTCTAAGGCGTTATATAGACTTATCGAACAATTTGAAATTAATGATTCCATTGATAAACTCTATGATTCGTTAGAAAGCGAAGGTCTTGTTTTTGAAGCTAACGAACAGGTTAGAGTTTATAACCTTATGATAGAGTCGCTCGACAAGCTTACCGCTGTTTTGGGAGACGTAAAGATTTCGCTTCAGAAGTACAGAGATTATTTTTGTTTTAAGCTTTCGGATATTAAAGTAAGCGATATTCCCAGGTATCAGGATCAGATAAGCGTAGCTGTAGCCGACAGAGTTCGTTTAAGCGACGCTAAAGCTGTATTTGTATTAGGCGCGGTAGACGGTTTGTTTCCGTCAATTCCTCAGACCGCGGGCGTATTCTCAGAAACAGAGCGCCGTATCCTTATCGAAAATAATATTCCGCTAACCGACAGCCTCGAACAGCTCGCAAGCCACGAAAAGTATCTAATCTATTGTGCGTTAACTTCCGCGAGCGACAAAGTTTTTGTAACTACATACAGTTCGGATTTCAGCGGTGAGGATTATGAACCGTCTGTTTTTTATAACGATATTGTAAAGATGTTTCCGCATAGAAACGACAGTAAGTACTCTGATTATAATGAGAAAAACGAGCTTTACTCTAAACAACAGGCGTTCGAGTATCTGTCAAAGAAGTTTAATATCGAAACCTCTGATATACTTGCGCTTAAACAGTATTTTAAAAATGACGAAGATTATATGGATAACTATATAAAACTCGAAAATACGTTAAATAAAAAGCCGTTTAGGATAAACGATTCTAAAGTCAGCGAAGAATTATTCAGAAAGAATATGAGCATCTCCGCGTCCAGAATTGAGAAGTATAATCTATGTCCTTTCCGGTACTTTTGTAACTACGGACTTAAGGCTAAGGAACGTAAAATCGCAGAGATAGACAGTATTCAGTTCGGAAACATCGTCCACTATTTCCTTGAGAAATTCTTAAAGGAAAACAATAAATCTGTACTTAATACCCTTTCGGACGATAGTATAAAAAAATCCATCGACAGAATACTGCTCGAATACGCCGAGGAAACCTTCGGCGGGTTAGAGGATAAGACTGATAACTTTAGAGCTATGTTCGAAAGGCTCAAGATTAATATATTTGTACTGATTAAAGAGCTTATACGCCAGCTTATGTATTCTGATTTTATACCGACTGATTATGAACTCAGAATCGGCTCTGACGGCTCAATTCCGCCTTATAAAATTCAGCTTGATAATGATAGAAGCGTAAGCGTTAACGGTTTTATCGACAGGGTGGATAAGTACGATAAAAACGATGATGAGAGCTATATCCGCATAGTTGACTATAAGACAGGAAATAAACAGTTTAAGCTCTACGAAATTCTTTACGGAATTAACCTCCAAATGCTCTTATATCTGCGCTGTGTTATTGAAAACGGTAAAGAATATTTCGGGAAAGATTTAATTCCCGCCGGAATACTATATATGCCGTCAGCGGCTAAAGATATTGACGGCGATAAATATCCGACCAACGAAAAAATAAACGCTCAAATTGACAGCCATTTTCGTATGAACGGACTTGTGCTAAGTGACAGCGACGTTTTAGAGCATATGGACAGGCTCGGTAAATTTATTAAGCTTTCTAAAAAGCTTGAGGACGGGAAGTACTCTGACACCACCGCCTCAAAAGAACAGTTCAATATAATATTTAAACATATTGACGATGTCGTAAGAAGTATGGGCGAGGAATTACTCGGCGGTAATATAGAGGCTAAACCGATTAAGGGTGTTGTAGACGGATGCGCTTACTGTCCTTACGACAGCGTATGTCTGCATACTTACGAGGACGATTACAAGTATCGTACCGAAGCGTCCGCTAAAGAGGTTTATACAAAGCTTGAGAAAGGAGATGAGACAAATGCCTGACGTTAAATGGACAGAAGCTCAAAAAGACGCCATAAACTCACGTAACGGCTCGGTGCTCGTCTCCGCGGCGGCAGGTTCCGGTAAAACCGCTGTGCTTGTACAGAGAATTATCGACTCCGTTACCGACAGCGAAAATCCCGTATCTATCGACAGAATGTTGATAGTTACATTCACAAGAGCCGCAAGCGCTGAAATGCGCTCCAGAATTGAGAACGCCTTAAATAATCTTCTTTTAAAAGACCCGTATAATAAACATTTGCTAAGGCAAAAACAACTTCTTTACAACGCCAAGATTTCAACAATTGACGGATTTTGTACTGAGTTTGTAAGACAATATTTCTATAAGCTTGGTATCCAAAGCGATTTCAGAATCGCCGACGATGGTGAGCTTAATATTCTTCGTTCCAAAGCTCTGGATAATGCTCTGGAAAAGTTTTACTCAAGTAATAATTCTGATTTTAAGAAACTTGTAAACTCAACCTGTACTTATCGAAATGATGATAATTTAAGGAAACATATCGTAAATACATACAATTTTCTTACATCCATTCCGTTTATGGATAACTGGATGGATAATATGCTTTCGCTTTACAGCGGTATTCCTTTTGAGGATACTCCTTATTTCAGTTATGTTATTAATTTCGTTAATGACTCGCTAAATTATTGCCGAAGTTTAATAAAAACTTCTTTGTCCTATTTGGATAAAGACGAGTTTTTAAACGAAAAACAGATTGATAAAGTTTGTGAAACTTTAAAAAATGATTCTATTAATTTTGACGTAATTTCGGACGCTTTAAATTCTCACGATTGGGATAATTTAAGGAAAGCTGTGTTAGATTGCTCTTTTAAACGATTCCCTTCGTTTAAAGGCGCTTCGGATGATAATTACCTACAGATTATAAAGAATCTCAGAGATAATTATAAAAAAGAAGTAAAAAAGCTTGAATCTATTTTTAGTAAGGATATTGAGTCTATTAACTCCGTTACAAAGGAACTTTATCCTGTTGTAAAGGTTTTCTTTGAGTGTATTAAACAGTTCAGAAAAGATTTTATGGAGCTTAAAACCGATAAAAATATTCTTGATTTTGCCGATATAGAAACCTTAATGGTAAATCTTCTCTGTGAGTTTAAGGACGGAAAGATTATTTATACTGATATTTCCGAGGAAATATCCTCGATGTTCGACGCGGTAATGGTCGACGAGTTTCAGGATATTAACGAGGTTCAGGATTTACTCTTTAAAGCTGTAACGAGAGATAAAAACAACTTATTTGTTGTCGGCGACGTGAAACAGAGTATCTATGGATTCAGACAGGCTAAACCTGAAATTTTTATTAATTATAAGTCCGCTTATAATAGATATAATCCCGATGATGAAAACTATCCCGCGAGGATAATTCTCGATAAAAACTTTAGAAGCCGTCTCGGAGTTACCGAAGCGTGTAACTTTATTTTCTCTACCTTGATGTCTGAGGATGTCGGCGGTCTTGAATATGACGATGAGGAAAAACTTGTATGCGGAGCTTCCTATCCCGAAACCGACAGCAACGCTATGGAGCTGATGCTTATAGATTCCTCGGACATTGATGAGGAAAATAACGAAACCGCCTTAACTCTCGAGGCTCAAAAAGTCAGCGAGAAAATATATAAGCTTATTTTCGAGGAAAAGCTTCAGGTTAAGGACGGAGATTCTATACGTAACATTACTTACGGAGATATAGCGGTATTAATCAGAAGTCCCCGTGGTGAAACCCGCAGGGCGGTGACGTTTGTAAATGTACTTAATCAAAACGGTATCCCGACAATTTCTCAGGAGAAGAACAACTTTTTTGATATGCCCGAGATTAAGCTTTTGCTTAACTTTTTAAGCATTATTGATAATCCTGTACAAGATATACCGCTTTTGTCGGTGCTTATGAGCCCGATGTTTTCCTTTACTTCCGACGACGTCGCAAAGCTTAGAATAAGCGATCGGAAATCTCCGCTCTATATCGCGTTGAAAAACAGCCGTGACGATAAATGTGTTAAATTTACATCTTTGTTGGATAAACTAAGAACTCTCTCCGTTACTACTACTGTCGACCGCCTCATCGGTATAATTATGAATCTTACCGGCTTTGACTGTATAGCTATGGCGGATGACAGATTTAACGAGAATAATATCTATCTTCTCCAAAGCTACGCCCGTTCATATGCTGAGAACGGTTATAAAACTCTCACCGCGTTTATGAATTATATAAACAGGATAAAGGAAAAAGAAACCGTTTTAAACGCCGTGAATGATATTAACGATAACAGCCGAAACGCTGTAAAGGTTATGAGTATTCACGCGAGTAAAGGACTTGAATTTCCCGTGTGTTTTATTTCCTGTACTTCTATGGAGTTTAATATTAAAGATACTTCTGCTGATTTGGTGCTTAACGCCGACAACGGTATCGGGTTTAAAATAAAAAAGGATATTGTTAAATACGATACTCCCCAGCGTAAAATACTTTCTTTGGTTCAAAAAGACCGTATGATTTCCGAAGAAATGAGGATTTTATATGTGGCGTTAACCCGCGCTA
>JAHKZS010000144.1 GCA_020626545.1 bacterium | reverse complement strand
GCACCGTATCAAAGACGCTCCCGCATTTTTGGAGGTCAGGGGCGAGGTTTATATGTCGTTCGAGAGCTTTTTAAATCTCACAAAACGTCAGGAAGAAAAGGAAGAAAAGACCTTTAAAAATCCCCGAAACGCCGCGGCGGGCTCGCTCAGGCAAAAGGACAGCAGGATTACCGCCGAGCGCGAGCTCGATATATTTGTATTTAATATTCAGCAGATAGAGGGTAAAACTCTGACTTCCCACGAGCAGTCCCTCGATTATATACGCTCGCTCGGTATACCGACAGCTTTTTATAAAAGCTTTACCGATATCGACGACGTTATAGAGGAGATTAAAAAAATCGGCGATAACCGCGGCGAGTACAGCTTTGCTATCGACGGAGCGGTCGTTAAGGTAGACGACTTTTCAGCGCGTGAGGAACTCGGCTCAACAGCTAAATTTCCGAGATGGGCGGAGGCTTATAAATATCCTCCCGAAGAAAAGGAGACGACCTTATTGTCCGTAGAAATAAACGTCGGCAGAACAGGAGTTTTAACTCCTGTCGGCAACTTCGAGCCAGTTTTACTGGCGGGTACTACGGTATCGAGAGCAACGCTTCACAATATCGACTTTATTACGGAAAAGGGAATCTGTATCGGCGATAGGGTTTTAATCAGAAAAGCGGGGGAGATTATCCCTGAAGTTTTATCGGTAGTAAGCCACGCCGAGAACGCCGAGCCGTTCGAGTTCCCGAAACTCTGTCCGTCATGCTCAAGCCCCGTACTGAGGGAAGAAGGCGAGGCGGCGGTACGCTGTACTAATACAGATTGTCCCGCGCAGCTTATGCGCCATTTATTCCATTTTGTAAGCCGTGACGCTATGGATATAGACGGCTTAGGCCCCGCGGTATTGGAACAGCTAGTCGAAGCAGGTCTCGTAAAATCTCCCGCGGATTTATACAGGCTGAAATTCGAGGATATTTTAACTCTCGAAAATAAAAAGGAAAAGTCCGCGAATAACATCATAAACGCGCTCGAAAAGTCCAAGGATAACGAGCTTTATCGGCTTGTTTACGCCTTAGGAATCCGCCATATCGGGCTTAAAGCGGCTCAGCTTTTATGCGAAAAATTTCCGACAGTCGAGGATATAATGAGCGCCGATGTAGAAGATGTAAATTCTATCGACGGTTTCGGCGGTATTATGGCGGAGTCGGTAGTAAGGTACTTTACGCTCGACAGTACAAAGAATCTTATCGACGAGCTGAAAGGATTAGGGCTTAAAATGACGCCGTCCGAGAAGAAAAACATCGGCGGAGTTTTTAAGGATAAGACCTTTGTATTGACGGGAACCTTGCCGACAATGTCGAGAAAGGAAGCCTCGAAGCTTATCGAGGATAACGGCGGAAAAACCTCCTCGTCCGTCAGCAAGAAAACGGACTATGTCCTCGCGGGTGAAGCGGCCGGCTCAAAGCTCACCAAAGCCCAAAGCTTAGGCGTTACAATCCTCAGTGAAGAAGAATTTTTGAATATGATTTAATAGCAATAAAGCACAGACGTAGTATCACTGCGCCTGTGCTTTTATTGGTGCCCCTTTTTAAAGGGACACGGGACTCCATACTTCACACTCTCCTGAAAACATATTGTTTTCAGGAATATTTTTTTGCCTGTCCACATATAAGTTAGTATGAAATATGAACAGAATATTAAAATCGTCTCGGCGTATCTGCCTTTCGCGCTCAGAAACGCCGTTGCTAACGTTAAAAATTTACAATCTAAAATTATTGAAATCCGGCTTATTAGAGAAAAGCCGATTGTTCTCAGAACAGTTTTTGAGCGTTACTTTATAACTGAGGATTATAACCTCAGCGATACTTACGCCGAAAATCTTATAATCTCGACTTCGAGCGATATTGACGAGACTTTCCGCTCGATGTGCGAGTATTCGGTTTATTCTAAACAGGGCGAAATTTCTAACGGATTTATAACGCTTTCGGGCGGTAACCGCGCCGGAATATGCGGTACTGCTGTTAATAAAAATAATTCCGTTTACAATATCCGCGATATTAGCTCTATAAATATCCGTGTTGCCGACGAGATAATAGATTGCGGTAAACTTCTTTTAAAGAAAATAAATTTAAATAAGGGCGTATTAATCTGCGGCGCTCCGTGTAGCGGTAAAACTACTGTTCTTCGGGATATAGCAAGGCTGCTTTCGTATAAATATAAGGTCAGCTTAATTGATACAAGGCTTGAACTCGCGGGCTGTAATAAAGGTATCGCCCAATTCGACGTCGGGTTATGCGATGTGTTTTCGGCTTATAATAAACACGACGGTTTTGAACACTCGCTGAGGTGTATGTCGCCCGAGATTATAATCTGTGACGAAATCGGCGGGAGCGACATTTTGTCGGTTGAATACGCTCAGAAAAGCGGAGTGCGCGTTATTGCTTCGGCTCATTGCCGTGATAAAGGCGAGCTTATCAGAAAACCTGACTTTAATAAGCTGATCAAGAGTAAGTGCTTCAGCTCGATTGTGTTTCTGAAAAGCGGTAAAAATTTAGGACAAGTATCCGAAATTATAAGCGGTGATAAATTATGTTGAAGCTTACGGGACTGATATTAATTGTAATTTCCTGTTTCGGAGCAGGATATTAT
>JAHKZS010000143.1 GCA_020626545.1 bacterium | reverse complement strand
GCCCCGATATTGTATCGAGAGGCTTTGTGTATGTCCGCGAAAGTGAGGAGCTGCTCGACGAAATCCGCGAGCATGCACTTAATATACTCGAGGACTGCGCCGATAATAATATAAAAGAATGGGGTACTATTAAGAATCGTATTAAGGATGACGTTTCTAAGATGATTGGACAGAAAACCCGTCGTTTCCCGATGATTCTTCCTATTTTACAGGAAGTTTAATTTAGTTGATAGTTGATAGTGGACAGTGGATAGTTGAATACTATATAGATGAACTTTTCCAATGTATCCAAAACTTGATAGGCTGATAAACGTCAGGGGGATATTAATTTTTAGAAAGGGACTTTCACGCTTAATGTAGTTATACCTTATAGATGAACCTATCCAATGTATCCAAAATTTGATATAGTAATAAAGGTACGGGGATATGCTTCTAAAATAGGGACTGCATTGACTGACGTGGATATATAAAATATGAGAAGGAAAGTGTGGACCACAAGCCCGTGGTTTTTGGTAATAGCGATATTGCTTTTCGCAATGTCGGCGTTTACCTTCCAATACAATTTCATATTATCCTGCGCTGAGATAGCGGTTGGAATCGCTTCGGTTTTCTTTGTTGTTATTTCGAGAATTAGGCTCAAGAAATATATTGATAAAACCGTCTCAAGTACTATCTCGAATATCTCCGACATTAACCAGACCTATCTCGAACGGTTTAAAATGCCGGTCGTTGTAGTGGGAAAATTCGGCGATATACTGTGGAGTAACTCCCGTTTTAAAAAGCAGCTTTGTTTGGGTAGAAATCCCGTTAACGAAAATATTACCGTGTATCTCGGCTCAAAAACAGTCGACGAAGCCGCTGACAGCGATGTTCTCGAAATTTACTTCGACGGACATCACTACGCCGTTTACTGCACCGCTTCCGACGAAGGATATGTTTTCTTCTTTATCGACAACACCCACTACAGCACCATCGCTAAAAAGTTTAACGAAACTCAAAAATCGGTAGCGCTTATTGTGTTCGATAACAGGGAACAGTTCTCCAACGACAGCGAGGAAGATACCGTCGCCGTAGTTACCGAGGTTGAGAATAAGCTTTTAAGATTCGCTATCGACAACGGCGCTCTCTATAAGCGCCTGCCGTCGAATAAGTATATGATAATCTTCGACAAAATCCACCTCGATAAGATTATCGCCGAAAAATTTCCTATATTAAAGGAAATTCGTACCATTAAGTATAACGACCGCGAAGCGACGATTTCGGTCGGAATAGGCGCGGACTGCGACTCTATAGTTGAAAGCGAACAGAAAGCCCGAAAGGCTCTCGATATGTCGCTCGGCAGAGGCGGAGACCAAGTAGCGATTATGCGCGGCGATAATTACGAGTTTTTCGGAGGAGTTTCCGCGGGTATCGAGCGTATGAGCAAGGTTAGAACCCGAGTTGTAGCGACTTCGATTTCGAGGGTTATTTCCGAATCCGATCGAGTTCTTATTATGGGACACCGCTTTTCCGATTTAGATTGTATCGGAGCGGCTGCGGGACTTCAGCCCGTTATCGAAAACGGATTTAAAAAGAACTGCCGGATTGTAATTGATAAGGAAACGTCTATGGCGCAAAGCCTTATTAATCATGTTGAGGCTGAAAAGAAGAATATTTTTATTACGGTAGAGGAGGGTTTAAAATTTATAACTCCTAAAACTCTGCTTATTATAGTTGATACCCATATTCCGAATGTAGTTGAAAGCCCGGAAATACTCGAAAAGAGTAAACGTACAGTTGTAATCGACCACCATCGGAAAATGGTTAATTATATTGATAACGCTATTGTGTTCTTCCATGAACCGACTTCATCGTCGGCGTGCGAAATGGTAGCCGAGCTTATTACATATTTAGGTGAAAACTACTGCTCAAAGCTCCAGGCTGAAGCTATGCTTTCGGGAATAATGCTCGATACCAAAAACTTCGTGCTGCGTACGGGAGTGCGTACATTTGAAGCGGCGGCGTTCTTGCGCAAAAAAGGCGCCGATACCGTTGAAACAAAGCGCTTGTTCTCGAGCTCGCTGGAAATCCATAAGGAAAAGTATAAAATTGTTGACAGCGCCGAGATTTCAAGAGGATGCGCTGTAGCGGTTACGGATACGATAAGCGAAAATATCCGCCTTATCTGCGCTCAGGCGGCAGATGAACTGCTGACTATCGACGGAGTTGACGCGGGCTTCGTTATCTTTAAATCCGCCGACGGCACGGTTAATATCTCCGCGAGAAGCTACGGAAAGCTTAATGTCCAGGTGGTTATGGAAGCTTTAGGCGGCGGAGGCCATCAGAATATGGCGGCTACCCAGCTCGGTAAAATTACACTTAAAGAAGCTAAGGATACCCTGCTTACCGTTATTGAAAATATTATAAAATCATAAATAATACAGATTAAGGCTTAATCCCAGCGGTTGCCTTAGGAAAGGTAAGATAAAAATGAAAGTTATTCTATTAAAAGACGTTAAACCTTTAGGAAAGAAAGGCGAGCTTGTAAACGCTTCGGACGGATACGCCCGTAACTTTCTTTTCCCCAGAAAACTCGCGCGCGAGGCTAACGCCCAGGCGATGAATGAGTATAAAAACGCCGAGGACAGCAAGAACTATAAGATTGCTACCCAGAAGGCTCAGGCTAACCATTATAAAGAACAGCTCGAGGGTAAAACCCTTACGATGAAAGCTAAAGGCAGCGGCGATAAGCTTTTCGGAAGCGTTACCGCTAAGGATATAGCGGCGGAGATTAAGAATAAGTATCAGATTACCGTCGATAAGAGAAAGATTGTACTTCCCCAGGATATAAAATCTTTCGGAAACTATACCGTAGAAGTTAAGCTTTATACAGGTATTTCCGCTAAGGTTAAGGTTGAGGTTGTAGACGCGCAACAGTAATCAATAGTTATAGGACAGTATTAAGAATATTGTTAAGGTTTTATTACCTGACCGAACTGTCCGGGCGGTATAAGCTGAACGCTTAATGTCGCGCGTTAAGAACTAATTATACTGTTGTATGAGGAGATTTAAGATGGCGGACGCTAATGTAAAAACTGGATATGACGGATTGAATCTGCCTTACAGCCCCGAGGCGGAACAGGCGGTTCTCGGCGCGATAATCCTCGACAACAAGGTGCTGGACGAGGTTGTAGAGGTAATAGGTGACTCTAAGTTTTTCTATGTCGCGGCGCATCGCGTAATATACTCCGCGATACTCGACCTGTTTAATACGGGTAAGAGCGTGGATTTTGTTACTCTGCTTGAAAGTCTTAAACGTGAAAGGGAATTTGACGACGCTACGGGTAAAACCTATCTGATGGATTTAGCGCAGAATTGTCCGTCAATTTCCAACGCGGCTGAATACGCTAAAATTGTACGTGAAAAATACGACGTGCGAAGGTTAATTAGCGCCTCGCGCGATATTATAGACGAGGCTTCCGCGGGTGAAAGCGAGCCGAAGGTTCTGATTGACTCGGCGGAGCAGAAAATTTTTGATATAAGGCGTGATAATACCCAG
>JAHKZS010000142.1 GCA_020626545.1 bacterium | reverse complement strand
TGAACGAGATTACACAAACAGGTCTTATCGACGCGGTAAGTTCAACAGCGGGCGTATTTATTTTCCTTGTAGAGCTGGGAATTATAGTAGCTCTGGTCAACAAGGCGGGAGGCTCGCAGGCGTTCGGACGCTGGGCGGCTACCCATATTAAATCACGCACAGGCGCTATGCTCGCTACATTCGCGCTCGGCGTACTTATCTTTATCGACGACTATTTCAACTGCTTAACAGTAGGCTCGGTTATGAAACCTGTTACAGACGGCCATAAGATTTCGCGCTCAAAATTCGCGTATCTTATCGACGCTACGGCAGCTCCCGTATGTATGATCGCTCCGATTTCCTCCTGGGCGGCGGCTGTATCTTCCTACGCTAAGGACGGTCAGGGATTAAAGCTCTTTATTATGGCTATTCCCTACAACTTCTATTCACTTTTAACATTCGTATTCATTATCGCTATCTGTATTATGGGCTTCGATTACGGCTCAATGGCTATGCACGAGTACAACGCTAAGTATAAGGACGACCTTTATACTACAGGCGAAAGAGTAGATAAAGAGCTCGAGAACGAGGAGCCTAACCCCAACGGCAGAGTTATCGACCTTATCTTACCCGTACTCTTCCTTATCGGCGTATCGGTGTTCGCGCTTATTTATAACGGCGGATTCTTCGACACAAGCGCTGACAGCAAGGATTATTACCTTAACTTCATTAACGCGTTCGGTAATACAGACGCCACAGTAGCTCTCCCGTGGGCAGGCGCGATCGCTTTAGTATTCACTATCGCTTATCTTATGATTCGCAAGATTGTTAACTTTAAAGAGAGTATGGAAGCTGTACCCAAGGGCTTTATCGCGATGGTACCGCCTATCCTTATCCTCACATTCGCTACAGCGCTTAAGAACGTTACAATGGATCTCGGCGCTAAGTACTTCGTAGCCGACCTTATGAGCGGCGCTGCGGCAGGTCTCGCTAACTTCTTACCCGCTATTATCTTCCTCGTAGCATGCTTCCTTTCTTTCTCGACAGGTACATCATGGGGAACATTCGGTATCCTTATTCCTATCGTTCTCTCAATCTTCCCGAGCGGAGAGCTTCAGATTATCGGTATTTCGGCTTGTCTCGCGGGCTCGGTTTGCGGCGACCACTGCTCACCGATTTCCGACACAACTATTATGTCCTCGGCGGGCGCTCAGTGTAACCATATTAACCACGTATCGACGCAGTTACCGTACGCGCTTACGGTCGCGGGCGTAAGCTTCGGTTCGTATATTATCGCGGGCTTCGTTCAGAACTGGTTAATCGCGTTACCCATAGCTATCGTTCTTATGCTCGGTACTATTGTAATTATCAAATACGTTACAAAAAACGAAAAAGACGCTGAAAAGTATAAAAAATAATAATTAAATTTACGCCGCGTCGTTAATTCGGCGCGGCTTTTACAAAAGATATGATTGAATTTATACAGGACAATTTAGGCGGAGTTTGTATTACGATAGGAATTATACTTCTCGCGCCCGGTATTATAAAGCTCGCTCACGCGGTTTATAATATCTATAAGAATAATGACAAAAAATAAGGTCGGACATTTTAGAAAATGTCTGACCTTTACTTATACTTATTTCTTGTCTTTTTTAGCGGCTTGTTTAAACGGAAGCACTCGACCGTCGGGGAACTCGACGTCGGTATTATCCAGCTGGCGCTCTACGTTCTGTCTAAACGAGGCGAGGTACTTTTTATATAGAGCCTTCTGTTCATTTTGTTCAGCCTCGGTTAAGCCCTCTTCCCTTTTCTTCTTAGCGAGCTCGTTAATTCTCTTAATCAATTCGTCCATTTATCTCACCTCGGGTTAAGTATAACACATTTCTTTCAAAAAATAAACATATAATTCAAACAGCGGCTCAAAAATGAGCCGCTGAGTTTTTAGATTTAGTTTACAGTAGCTACGTGGTAACCGATACTTGAGTATCCGTAACCCGCCGCTGTAGTGATTTTTCCGTCCCAGGGGTCGAGAATTTTATAATCGCTTAAATTAGCGCCCGAGCCTGTGTAGCCGAAAAATGTTACATAATGCGTCGGCGATGAACCTGTGCTTAAATATCCTACGCAAGCCCTGCCGCTGTCGAGCTGGCTTTTAATAGCCGCTAACATCTGGCTTGAGGAAGAATAACGGTGGTATGTACCGCCGATCCAGGTACATCCGCCCGATGACCAGAAGTAGCCCGCGGGTTTTACCTTGCCGGTTACCTGATAATAAGCGTACGCGAACGAATACGCGCTGCACATAATAGTTGAGTCGGGATAAGCGTGCTGAGTCTGGTGGCCGATTTTAGCGTCAGCCTTAGCCATTGTCT
>JAHKZS010000141.1 GCA_020626545.1 bacterium | reverse complement strand
TCGCCAACCCCTTGTTAGTGTTTAGTAGTTAGTTCTCAGTTTTCAGTGATGTCATCTTGAGCGGAGCGTTAGCGGAGTCGAAATATCTTTTGAGGTTAGATGTTTGTTTCCTTCCATTTTGATAAAGAGGAAGGGGATCTTTCGACTATTTGCTGTCGCAAATTCGCTTCGCGATCGCTCAGGATGACATTTTTATTTTTCGATTACTTTGTCTAAAATTAAATGTCCGTAAGGCACTCGTCGAGCTCTCTTGTGATTTTTTCCTTATCGAGCTTCTGTCCGATAAATACGAGCTTAATCATTCTGTCGCCGTATTTTTCGTCCCATTCTTTTCTGAGCTGGGGATCCTCGGAGAGAGCCTTTTTCTGAACCGCGATAGGAGCGGAAGCTATCCACTCGGCGTAGTCGGTAGCCTGAACCTGCTTGCCCGCCTGCTCAAGCATATACGCCCAGTCCTTGTCCTCTACGAACCAGAATATACCCTTTGCTCTGATAACGTTTTTCGGGAAATTCTGGAGCCATTTTTCGATTTTATCTCTCATAAACGGCTGACGGCGGTAGTAAACGAATGTACCTATGCCGTACTCCTCAACCTCGCCCTCGCCGTGATGGTGGTGATGATGGTGGTGTCCGTGGTGATGTTCCTCGTGTTCGTCGTGGTCGTGATGGTGATGTTCTTCATCGTGATCGTGATGATGTTCCTCATCGTTATGATGGTCGTGTTCTTCTTCTTCCTCTTCCTCCATCTCGTCGTTGAGAATCTGAACCCACGCGGGCGAGCTCGCGACTTCCTCGAAGTTAAACGCCTTAGTGTCGAGTACCTCGCTTACGGCTACGTCGCCGTGAGTTGTCTCGATAAGCTTGGCTTTGGGCTGGAGCGCTCTGATTACCTTCTTAATCTTAACGAGCTCCTCCTCGCTTACGAGGTCAACTTTGTTTATGATAATAGTATTACAGAACTCAATCTGCTGGATAATGAGGTTCTCGATATCCTCCTCCTCGATATTGTCGGAAAGGAGAGTTCCTCCGCAGCCGAACTCGGTCGAAAGTCTCGCCGCGTCTACTACGGAAACTACGTTGTCGAGATAACACAGCTTCGGAATTTTCGGGTCGTTGTAAGAGCCGTCGAGCATAGCGATTGTCTGCGCAATCGGAATAGGCTCGCAAATTCCCGATGCTTCGATAAGTATATAGTCAAACTTATTCTGCTTAATTAAATCGCAAATCTGCTCGATAAGGTCGGTTTTTAAAGTACAGCAGATACAGCCGTTCTGAAGCGGTACGAGGTTATCGTCCTTTTCGTTAACGATACCGCCCTTCTGGATAAGGTCGGCGTCGATGTTGACCTCGCCTATATCGTTTACGATAACGGCTACCTTGTAGCCCTCCTGGTTATTTAGCACGTGGTTTAAGAGCGTGGTTTTTCCCGCGCCGAGATAACCCGTAAGTAATGTAATAGGTACAATTTTACGTTCTTTCATTTTAATTACTCCTTGGTTTGTCAATTTTACACTCTGAATTATAACACCAAAAACCGAATTTAACAATATAAATTTTACTTAAAATGTACGTTTTCTATTCAGAATATGTATAAATATACAAATATACATAAAAAGTTGCACAAATTTGCAAAAAAAGCTTGCAAAAATCTCCGCTTTGTATTAGCATATAATAGCCTTATAAATAATTTACTTAATGGAAAGGAAAAGAGGTACTTATAATGAAAAAAATTATTTCACTTGTACTCGTTGCTTTAATCGCTGTTTCCTGCGTAATGGGACTTACAGCTTGCGGCGGTTCTAACAACACTGCTTCAGGTTCAAACACAGCTGAAGTTAAAGAGCTTCATATGGCTACTAACGCCGCTTTTGAGCCCTACGAGTATTACAAGAACAAGAAGATTGTCGGTATCGACGCTGAAATCGCTCAGGCTATCTGCGATAAGCTCGGCTACAAGCTCGTAATCGACGATATGGATTTCGACGCTATTATCACAGCCGTTACTTCCGGTAAGGCTGACTTCGGTATGGCAGGTATGACAGTTACCGACGAGAGAAAGAAGGCTGTTGACTTTACAGACAGCTACACTACAACTACTCAGGTTATTATCGTTAACGAAAAAGACAGCAAGGTTAAGAACGCTGACGATTTAGAGACAGCTACAATCGGCGTACAGCGCGGTACTACAGGCGACGTTTACGTTTCCGATTTAAAGAAAGCTAAAATCGAGCGCTTCAACACAGGCCCCGACGCGGTACTCGCTCTTACAAAGGGTAAGGTTGACGCTGTAGTTATCGACGGCCAGCCCGCTAAGGAATTCGTTAAGAAGAACGCAGGTACTAAAATCTTAAGCGATCCTTTCGCTAAAGAGGAGTACGCTATCTGCCTCGCTAAGAACAGCGACTTAACAGCCGAGTTCAACAAGGCTTTAGGCGAGCTCAAGAAGGACGGCACAATCGATAAGATTAACGCTAAGTATATTAAAGAATAATCGCTTTGATGTATGGCAAAGGGCGGACTAGTTCCGCCCTTTAATTTAGATAAATAAGGAATTTAAGTATGCAGGAATTTTTTAGTACTTTACAGGATAATTTCATAAGTACGTTTATTACAGAGGACCGTTGGACTCAGCTTTTAAACGGACTTGGAATTACCCTCTTAATTACATTCTTCGCCGTTATTATAGGTATAATTCTCGGCTGCCTTATAGCTATCGTGCGTTCTACCTACG
>JAHKZS010000140.1 GCA_020626545.1 bacterium | reverse complement strand
TACGCTAATCCCACCATATGGCGCGCCAAAAGGGACTCGAACCCCTGACCTACTGCTTAGAAGGCAGTTGCTCTATCCAGCTGAGCTATTGGCGCATAAATCAGCCTAATTATTATATCTAAATAATGTCGATTTGTCAAGAGTTTAATCAACTTATTTAGATAAAATAATTCACTATTCTTATATTATCTAAAATATTGAGGTTATTATCTATGTTTTTGTTAATAAAAACTTATATTAAATCTAATCTGATGTCTAAAGAATAAAACTCCCCCGCCCTACATAAACTATAACATCAAACTACAGGAGTTGGGGTTATGGCTATAACTTTTAATTGGGAAAGATTTAAAAACTACGCTATATCGATTATAATTCCATTAGCTTTAGGCGGAATAGTCGGGTTTATCACGTCGGGTTCAATGGATTACGAACAGCTAAGGCAACCGCCGCTCGCTCCCCCGGGGATACTTTTTCCGATAGTATGGAGCATACTTTATATATTGATGGGCGTATCGTTCGGAATACTTCTCGACAAGGATTTACTCGACAATAACTCGAAATGGATTTACTATATTCAGCTTTTCGTAAACCTTGTATGGCCCATTCTATTCTTTACGTTAAAATGGCGTTTACTCGCGTTTATATGGATTATTATTCTCGATTTCCTTGTACTTGCGTTGGTAACGAATTTTTACAAAAAAGATAAGTTGGCGGGACTATTACAGCTCCCATATTTAGCGTGGGTACTTTTCGCGACATACCTAAACCTTAGTATTTATTTACTGAACAGGTAGTATAGAGCGTGGAGTTATTAAATTACAACTCACCGCTTATAACTAAAGGCTGGTTCAATTTTGAACCAGCCTTTTTATGTTAATCAATTGTATATTCTTTATCTTTTTCAAGCGGTAAACCCTGCTCGTTCTCGCCCGGGTACTGAGTATTTCCGTCGCTGAAAATTACATAAGCGTTCTCCCATTCAAAGCGGCACTTATACTCGTACTTACCATTTTTGAGCTTGGTCATGGCCTTTCCGGGCCATTCCTTTTCCTGCGTACCCTCGGTATCGTACACGTAAGCGTAAATCTTATCGCCCCAGCCGCTAGGCTTTTTAAGCGTAAATTTATCGCCGGATTTAAGCACTCGGTTAGAGCTTTTGCCTGTAATCTTTGTATTTTTAAAGTAATACTTCATATATGTACTCTGACCGGCGGAGCTTTTTCCGCTGAGCGCGAGCGTTACCACTCCGTCCTTAGCGTCTTTAGCTTTAAGAGTAACGGTATCGCCGTTTTTATAGTTAACGGCTTTTCCGTCGTTTATAGAATAAGTAGATGAAGCGGTATTCTTAGTCTCGAGCTTAACCTTTAAAGTATCGGTTTCGTAAGTGAATTTAGTCTTATCGTTAACCTTTACAAGCGCTGTCGGAGCATACTCGTTATAACCCTCGTTATAGAGCACAACTACGCTGTACTCAGGGATAGCCTTATCGCAGGTAAGCTTTCCGCCGCTTACTGTATACTCGGTTTTTCCGTCAATACGGTCGATATACTTACCGTCGGCGAGGTTGGTTTTAAAGTTAACGTCCAAATCGTTTGAGGTATTAACTATAACAGCGCCTTTATTTCCTCGGCAGATTTCGAGCGCGGTAGTATCTTCGTTCGGGTTAATGAGTTTTTCTTTTTCACCGACCATAGCGTTTCTGAAAAAGTTCAGGGCCGCAACTCTCTTATCCTTATAGAACATATCTCCGCTCGCGCCGATACGGTTCATACTTCCCCACTGATCCTCAAGCGAGCTTCCGAGAGGACGGTCGAAAAACAGCGGAGTTCCTTTAGCTCTCGCGGCTATTACAGCCCAACCGGTGAGAATATCTTCGTCACCCATAGCCGCCCAGTTTCCGTCGTTAATATAGTTATCGTGAGATTCAACCCATGTAACGCAATTGGGCTTATCGCCTACACGTAAATCGTCAAGCACAAAGCTGTCGAGGTTGTTATTCACGATACTGTTTCTAAGCGATCCGCCGTAGGAACTCGCGGTACAAGCGCCGATCTTCTTAACGTAGTCCTCAATACGATCGCCGTTACCCTGGAGAACTTCGCCGTAGTTAAAGATAGATTTAGCGTTATGAACTTCGGTAGTAACTCTGTCCCAGAAATTATTTTTCGAACTCTTGGGATCCTTAGGGTCGTCGGAAAGTCCGATATGCTTAGCCGCGTCATAGCGGAAGCCGTCGGCTCCGCAGTCAATACAGTCGTTTAGAAACTTTATAAAGTAATCCTGATAGGCTTTATTTTCGGTATTAATATCGGGAAGTCCGCCCATTTTATAGGTGGTACACTGGAGACGGTTAGAGTAATCGGAAATATCCATACTGTTGTTCTGATGGAACAAGTTATCCATACCGCCGACAGCGTTCAAGAGCTTCTTATTAATCGCGCCGGTAGTCGGGGTGGTATGGTTAGCTACTACGTCTACAATAACCTTGATGCCGAGCTTTTCGGCTTTTTTACACATAGACTTAAACTCGTCTTTAGTTCCCAGCTGATAGTTTCCGATAGTATAGTCGGTGGGCTGGAAATGGTAATACCACTTACCCTCGCCCTCGCTGTACAGGCACATTCCGCCGCCCTCGCCCTCAAGGCACTCATTAATAGGCGAAGTCTGAATAGTGCTGTAACCCGCCGCGGCTATATCTTCAAGCGAGTTTTCAATAGTTTTAAAATTCCAACAGAAACAATGTAGAATTGTTCCGTCCTTAATATTTTTCGCAAGCTTATAATCCGCTCCCGCGCTCGCGGTTTTGTTGTCGCCCGAGCAGGAAGCTAAGCTAAACGCCGTTAACGTTAAAATTAAACATAATACGACTGATGTAAATTTTTTTAGCATAATTTTCCTCCTTAATAAAATTTACTTTACCAATAAATAATATCATATCGAAGGTTTAAAGTCTATAAAAAACAATTATTCAATTAGTACAAAATTACAGGTAAAATATATACATATTTAACTATAGATTTTTTTACAATTTTATGATAAAATAAAAAAGATTAAAGGAGGTTATCCCAAATGAAAAGAACAATCGCAATTTTATTATCTTTAATCCTTGTTATGGGATTAGTTTCAGTGGCAGCAGTAAACGCCGCTGACAACGTTTCACGCTTTACAGTAGACGGTAAGGAATATACCGCCAATGCAGGCACAACGGTTACTTACAAAATCGATATGACCACTCCCGTAATAATCGAAAACGGACAGTTTGTAATTTATTATCCCGGAGAAGCTTTAGAAGTTCAGTCTGTTACTTTTGACAGCGATGTTTTAGGCGCTCCTACCTGTAACTACAAGTCACAGGCCGTACTCGGAAAGGAAATTGACTTTAACTTCTCGGATGTTACTAACGGATACGACTTTACAACTAAGAAAACACTTGTTACCGTAGAGTTTAAAGCTACAGGCGCAGGAAGCGGAGATGTATATCTCGGCAAAGGCGCCGACACTGACGGAAACGACTTAATGGTTATCTGTGATATGAATGACAAAGACGTTATTGATCAGACTGTTTTTGAAGAAACAGTTACAGGCGCTTCTATCGAAGGCGACGATAAGCAGCCGGCTGACGATTCTGTTCAGCCCGTTGTTAAAAAGAAAGCTAACCCTGTTAAAGTTACAGTAGCTAAGAAAACAGTTAAAGCTTCTAAACTTAAGAAAAAGGCTCAGTCCGTAAAGAAAGCTTTTAAGGTTACTAAGGCTCAGGGTACTGTTACAGTAGCTAAGGTAAAGAAAGGCACAACAGCTAAGATTTACAAGAAGATTACTGTTAAGAAGAATGGTACTATAAAATTTAAGAAGGGCAAGTACGCTAAGAAAACTTACAGCGTTAAGATTAAGGTAACAGCTAAGGGCAACACTAATTATAACGCTAAGTCAGTTACCAAGACCGTTAAGATTAAAGTAAAATAATTGCTAACTAAAGTAAAACCGCCGCTTAAAAGCGGCGGTTAATTTTTACAATAATCAGTAAACTTTAATTTTACATTTGAGTTTTTTACCGTTTCGGGTAGCTGTTATAGTGCAGCTGCCTTTCTTTTTTGCCTTTATAGCGCCTTTTGAACTTACCTTAGCAATTCTTTTATTAGAACTCTTGTACGCGATTTTACCGCTTCCGTAATATACCTTAAGCTTATAGCTTGACTTTTTCTTAAGATTTAAAGATTTATACTTTATGAACGGAATTACTGTGGCTTTACCCGAAGAAGAAACCTTTATAATCTTTCCGAACACTTTAGCGGTAAGGTTAGCGTTTTTCTTTAGAGCGTAAACGCTTTTGCCCTTGGACTCTACTCCGATATAATTCATCTTTTTAAAGCTCGGAAGCGTCATCATTCGTTTAATTTTGCCTGTATTTGTATTTAACCTAAAAATTTTACGCTTAGAATTAAAGAATATATAATCCCCTATCTCGCATAATTTACAGTACGACACGTTAATTCTAACACCGTTACTATAACGCCATTTATCTTTAATAACCTTAACCGCTTTTTTAGAGCCGCTCTTGCGCCTCATTAAAGCGGAGTAACGCTTTTTCTTATAGTTATTATTAAAATAATAATAAGCTTTATTTTTATAGACAATCTGGGAAGTTATATTTCTAAAGAAAGAACCGTTATACTTAGACGACGAACACTTATACGCTGACGAGTAGGTTATATCTTTTTTAAAACCGCTGTGTGTACCGCTTTTACAATTAAGAAGTCCCGTATCGGTTAAGAGGAAGAACTTATGCCGCACATAACCCGAGGTATCGGGATAAGGATCATCCGAGGTAACATCGACCTGATACCAATTGCCGTCAATTTTAACAACATTCCAACAATGGCTTTTACTCTCGTTGTTAATACATTTACTGTCTACGCCGACTAACGATAAAAGATAACAGTAAGCTCTAGCGTAACCCTCGCAAATTCCTTTACCTTTAACTATCACATTATAAGCGGTATAGGATTTAAGATTCTGACTTTTATACGCGCAGTGAGCGACTATTCTGTCGTGGATAACCAGAGCTTTCTGAAAATCTGTCCAGCTCGATTTTATCCCCGAAATCATATTATCGCACGCGGAGTTAAACTTTTTAACGTAAGACGGAATCTTACTTATTTTAAAAATATACTGAGGTACAATAATCGCGATAATGCCGTTCTCTTTATCGTATTTATAAGGTATATACGCCGAGTCTACATAGAATATATCGGGATTGTCGAACATTACCGCGCGGTAAATATAGATTAAGTCATCCCTCGGAATACCGAACATAGAGATGTCAATAGTAATGTCCCTCGCCCTTAACCGCTCGGCGATATAGTTTTCGGCGTCAGCGTAATAGGTATGAACCTGAGGAATAAAGGGATAGATGGTACCCTCTTTACTCTCGGCATTCACCGCAAAAGGAACCGCGCTAAGTAAGGTAATTATAACTAAAACCAGCGATAACGCCGTTTTTAAAATTTTCATATTTATCACCAATCACATTATAACGTAAAAATCGGGAAAATACAATTATAATTAGGTGAAGTTTTTCTGAAAAACAGTTGACAAAACATAACCTTGATGTTATAATACCTATAAAGTTAGTAGGATTACTAAGTTTTAAAGGAGAACGTTATGATTATTTCTAAAATACACGAACGATGTTGGCGCTGTATTTAAAGCAAATCTAAAACATTATATTATTTAAGGAGTCAACATTATGAAAATTTACGAAAGAATTACTGATTTAATAGGAAAAACACCTCTACTCGAGCTCAAAAATCACGAAGAAGCCAACAACCTTGAAGCTAAGGTTATAGGCAAGCTCGAATACTTTAACCCGGCGGGCAGCGTTAAGGACAGAATCGCTAAAGCTATGATTGACGAAGCGGAAGCTCAGGGAATCCTAAAAAAAGGCGCGGTTATTATCGAACCCACAAGCGGTAACACAGGTATCGGTTTAGCTTCGGTAGCGTCGTCCAGAGGTTACAGAATTATCCTCACAATGCCCGAAACGATGAGTATTGAGCGCAGAAATCTTCTTAAAGCGTACGGCGCTGAGCTCGTACTTACCGAAGGTGCTAAAGGTATGAAGGGCGCTATCGCTAAAGCAGATGAGTTAGCTAAAGAGATAGAAAACAGCTTTATTCCGAGCCAGTTCACTAACCTCGCCAACCCTAAAGCTCATATCGCATCCACAGGCCCTGAAATCTGGGAAGATACCGACGGTAAGGTTGATATTTTCGTAGCGGGCGTAGGTACAGGCGGAACAGTTTCAGGCGTAGGCGAATACTTAAAGAGCAAAAACCCCGATATTAAGGTTGTAGCGGTAGAGCCCGCAACCTCCCCTGTTCTCTCAAAGGGAACCCCCGGTCCGCATAAAATCCAGGGTATCGGCGCGGGATTCGTCCCCGAAACACTCAACACTAAAATCTACGACGAGATTATAACGGTAGAAAATGAGGAAGCTTTTGAAACAGGAAGAAATCTCGCTAAAAACGAAGGCTTGCTCGTAGGTATTTCTTCGGGAGCGGCTGTATTCGCGGCGACGCAGCTCGCTAAACGACCCGAAAACAAGGGCAAGATTATCGTAGCTTTACTCCCCGACACAGGCGAACGTTACCTCTCTACCCCGATGTTCAGCGAATAATTATCATAATATTAAACGCCTTGCGGATTATCCGTAAGGCGTTTCTATTATAAAATGCGGTCGGGAAAAAGCGTTAATCATACAGCGCTCTATCTGCCCGACCATAATTTTCCATTTTCAATTTTCCATTTTCAATTCAAATAACATAGTCATTAGCGTAGCTCTCGTGTTTTTTATCTATAATATCCTGGAGAGTAACGCTGTCGAGATAGTCGGTAACTACTTTCTTTAACCCCTGCCATACATACAAGGTCGCGCAGTCCGCGCTTCTATCACAATGAACCTCATTTTCGTCATCAATACAAGCCAGCGGAGATAAACTGCCCTCGGTAAGCCTTATAACCTCACCTACCGTGCATTTATTCGGCTCTACGGCTAAGCGGTATCCTCCTTGGAAACCTCGGTTAGTCTGTAGTATATGTGATTTATTGAAAACAGGTACAATCTGCTCAAGATATTTTTTAGAGATATTTTGGCGCTTAGCTATATCTTTAAGTGCTATAAAGCCGTCGTTCTTATGCTCAGCAAGGTCAACAAGCATCCTCAGCGCGTATCTTCCCTTTGTAGAAATTCTCATAGTATCATCTCCGAGTATATTTCATGAAATAATAATACCACAAAACCACTAGGTTTTCAAGATTTTTGTTGCGTTATTATTAAAAGTCTAGTATAATAGTAGAGTATAGAGGGAGATGACCTTATGAAAGATACAGATAAAAAGGTAGATATGATTTTAGAAAGCTACGAAAAATACGACCTCACCAAGCGTATCGGCGAGAACCATATCGTAAGCAGAGATGTTTTAATACTTCTGGTTAAAGAACTTAGAAAGCTATTATTCCCCGGTTATTTCGACAACAAAAAAATTAAAAGCGAATACGTCAGGTTTTATATTGGCGAAAAGCTCGAGTATATCGAGTACAACCTCACCAAACAGGTTGAGAGAGCTTTAAATAACGAGGGCGGATGCGATAACTGTACGGAAAAAGCTAAGGAAATTGTCGGAAAATTCATCGACAAAATCCCGACGATTAGAGATTATCTCAACACCGATATTATAGCTGCTTACAACGGCGATCCCGCCGCGTACAGCAACGACGAGATTATATTCTGCTACCCCGGAGTATTCGCGATAAGCGTTTACAGAATCGCCCACGAGCTATGGCTCTTAGGAGTTCCGATGATTCCGAGAATAATCTCCGAATACGCCCACAACTTGACGGGTATTGATATTCACCCCGGGGCGACTATCGGCGAGTATTTCTTTATCGACCATGGAACAGGTATCGTTATCGGCGAAACAACCGTAATCGGAAACAACGTTAAGATTTATCAGGGCGTAACTTTAGGCGGACTTTCCACCCGTAAAGGCCAGCAGCTTAAGGGCGTTAAACGTCATCCGACAATCGGCAACAACGTAACTATATACTCCAACACGAGCATACTCGGCGGAGAAACTATTATCGGAAACGACGTAGTAATCGGCGGTAACGCGTTTATTATTCAGTCTATACCCGAGGGTATGAAGGTTAATATCCGCAACCCTCAACTCGAGTACAGCGTAGATAAAAAATACGCCGAGGACTTTTTGGATTATAGTATTTGATTCTAATAAAGAAATAAAACCGTGCAGTCAGCACGGTTTTTTCTTTTACGGAATATTACTTCTTTTTCGGTAAATCGTCATACATCGCATTGATTAAATCCGAGAGAAAAACTCTGTCCTCGATATTCTCGACGAGTATCATATCCTTAGCGCCGTCGTAGGGAGTTTCGTAAATCGGCGTTGGTATCATAGCGAGAGCGGATTTAACGGGCTTTATCAAAAAGCGGTTATCGTAGATTCCGCCGAACACTTTTCCTTTATAATATAGTATATACTCCCCCATCATCTTTCTATATGAAATATCTTCCATTTCAGAGAGCTGTTCGAGTATATAGTCGAGGTATTCTTTATCCGAAGCCATAATTTCACCTAACTTTCGTTAACCAGCTTGCCCGAGATATGCTCGGGCGTAAGTTTAATAAGCAGTGTATTTTTCAAAAATTTACTAATCTCTTTATCAATATAACTTTCATCATCGGTAAATTTATAGGAGAGGTTTCGACTTATTTCGGCAACGGTATCACTATCGCTTATAACCTCAGCCTTTCCGAAAACTATGACGCTCTTAATATTAAGCGCCCAAAAACCGTCTTTTTTATAGCCCTTATCGTAAACGCAGAATGAGACCTTACCGCAGTTTTTAAGGGCATCGAGCTTATGGCCGACTTTTCCGCAGTGAAAATAGATACAGCCGTCTTTTTTATTATAATAGTGATTTATCGGAAAGCCGTAGGGATAACCCTCGTCGCCTATAACCGATAAAACTCCGCGTTTTTCGTTTATAAGAATCTCTTTACACTCAGGCTCGGTGAGCGCCTGTTTTTTTCTTAACATTTCTCTGAACATATAATCACCTTTTCTTACCTTCGGCGAGGTAATAACTCTCCTCGATAAGCTTTTCTATAAACTCTACGTCAGCCGTCTTATCGAGCAAAATCGAAATCCAGTATTTTTTATTCATATGGTAAGCGGGAAAATAATGCACATTATCTATTACATTATTGATGGTATCGCTCGAGGCTTTTACGTTCAACACATGAATCTTGCCCTTTTTATTTACGCCTAAGTATTTATAAGGTATGTACATAAAAAGCGCGTACCATTTCTTTTTATTTTCAGTCTTTAGCGTGTGGTATTCGTCGAGATAATTCCAAGGAGCGTTAGGTTTTGTGCCGAACTTTTCCTCAGCAAAGTTCAAAAGCGCGGTTTTAACGTCGCATACCGTAAAGCAGTTCTTTACGATTTCATCGATTATACACTGAACCTCAGCCCTTATTTCGTTAACAAATCCGCCGTCGTCTATACTAACGTTAAACGGAATATACAGCTCGTCATCTTCGCTCTCAAAAACCTCGGCGTTTATATTATCGCGGCTTATCTCAATTACTGTGTAAAAATCACGGTCACTTAAATATCTTTTTAAGGAATAAATTCCATCTTTTTCAACAAAGCCGCAGTCAAGGGCTTTTTCGGGAATAAAAGTGTATTTATCTAAAATTTCATTAAACTTCATATCAATATGTAAAAATAATGGGTTGGCACATAAGCGCCAACCCATCTATAATCAATAATTACTTATTGGAGATTGCAGCCTG
>JAHKZS010000139.1 GCA_020626545.1 bacterium | reverse complement strand
CATTCCGCTGTAAATCAACCTTGAAAACCATTATAAAAAAGAATGAGCCTGCACTAAGCAGACTCACAAATTTTCATTTCACGGATAATGCGCTGAATGGATTTATCGGAAAGGTAATACCGACTTGCCAATACCGAAACTGTCTCGCCGTCAAGGTATTCCCGATAAATCAAAGCGTTTCGTCGGCGCAACTCTTTTTTAACGCCTGTTTTCGCTCCCCAATCGACGCGGGAGCCGTCCTTCTTAGGAATATAAATATTTTCCCCGTCAATGTATTGCTGAATGATTTTAATAATGTTCTGCGGCAGCACATCGTCTGCCTTGATATAGCTCATTGTTGCCTCCTAAAAATTGAAATGCTTTAGGGTAAGCAATGGCTATAAAATATTCAAACGATACCGAATAGCCAATGCTTATACGGCAATAACATATCTTTTCAAAACGCAGCCCTCCTGTCTGTCGTATTATAGCGTATTCTTTGTATTTTGTCAATTTCAAGAAAAAGCCGCCAAGCAGGAGATTATCCCACTTGGCGGTGTTGATTATAATTCTTCATTAGAAATTTATTCCCACTCGATTGTGGCTGAGGGCTTAGGTGTTAAGTCGTAGAGAACTCTATTTACGTTTTCTACTTCGGTGGTGATACGCTTTGTAATATGCTCTAAAAGCTCGAAAGGTACATTTTCGACAGTAGCTGTCATAGCGTCCTTAGTGTTTACCGCGCGGATAATTACAGGATAAGCGAATGTGCGCTTGCCGTCCTTAACGCCGACGGATCTAAAGTCGGGAACCGCGGTAAAATACTGCCAAACTTTGCCCTCTAAGCCGTTTTTAGCGAACTCCTCGCGTAAAATAGCGTCGGATTCTCTGACAGCTTCTAAGCGGTCTCGTGTAATAGCTCCGAGGCATCTTACGCCTAAACCGGGACCCGGGAAAGGCTGGCGGAATACCATATTGTCGGGAAGTCCCAATGCCTTTCCGACAACTCGTACCTCATCCTTAAAGAGAAGCTTTACAGGCTCTACAAGTTCAAACTGTAAATCCTCGGGAAGTCCGCCTACGTTATGGTGAGCTTTTACACCATCGCTCTCGAGAATATCGGGGTAGATAGTACCCTGAGCGAGAAATTCGATACCGTCAAGTTTTCTCGCTTCTTCTTCAAATACACGGATAAATTCCGCGCCTATAATCTTTCTCTTTTTTTCGGGCTCGGATACTCCGGCGAGTTTATCGAGAAAACGATCTACCGCGTCCACATAGACGAGGTTAGCGTTCATCTGGTTTTTAAACACCTCTACAACCTGCTCGGGTTCACCCTTACGGAGTAATCCATGGTTAACGTGAACGCACACAAGCTGCTGTCCGATTGCTTTAATAAGTAGAGCGGCTACAACCGAGCTATCTACTCCGCCCGAAAGAGCTAAAAGCACCTTTTTATCTCCTACCTGAGCTTTAAGCTCCTTTATCTGTTCGTCGATAAAAGCGTTAGCAAGCTCAGGGGTTGTAATTCTCTGCATTGATTCAGGTCTTACATTTCCACTCATAATTAATCCTCCTCAAAAATTATACTTTATTATAAAATAATTTCGTATTAAAATCAAGTTCATTTCATAATATGTATGTAAAAATAAAACCCCTCAGCTGAGGGGTTTTAAATTAATAATTTTAGTATTAGCCTAAGCTGTTCTGTACAGCAACCGCAACGGCAACAGTAGCGCCTACCATCGGGTTGTTACCCATACCTAAGAAGCCCATCATTTCAACATGAGCAGGTACTGAGGAGGAACCGGCGAACTGAGCGTCGGAGTGCATACGTCCCATAGTATCAGTCATACCATAAGAAGCGGGGCCGGCAGCCATATTATCGGGATGGAGAGTACGTCCTGTACCGCCGCCTGAAGCAACGGAGAAGTACTTCTTGCCCTGTTCGTTACACTCTTTCTTATATGTTCCCGCAACAGGATGCTGGAAACGTGTCGGGTTAGTTGAGTTACCTGTAATAGATACGTCAACGCCCTCTTTGTGCATAATAGCAACACCCTCGCGAACATCGTCAGCGCCGTAGCAGCGTACGTTAGCGCGCTCGCCGTCGGAATAAGCTGTTTCCTTAACAATCTTTAACTCGCCTGAGAAATAGTCAAACTGAGTCTGAACATAAGTAAAGCCGTTGATTCTCGAAATAATCTGAGCAGCGTCTTTACCGAGACCGTTTAAGATAACTCTTAAGGGTTTCTCTCTAACCTTGTTGGCGTTACGAACGATACCGATAGCGCCTTCAGCGGCAGCGAATGACTCGTGACCCGCGAGGAACGCGAAGCACTGTGTGTCGTTGCTTAAAAGCATAGCGGCGAGGTTACCGTGACCGATACCTACCTTACGGCTCTCAGCAACAGAACCGTCGATACAAAAGCTCTGTAAACCGATACCGATAGCGCGGGCAGCTTCCTCAGCGTTCTTAGCGCCTGACTTTAAAGCGATAGCGGCGCCTACGCAGTATGCCCAGCATACGTTCTCGAAACAAATCGGCTGAATGCCCTTAGCAATCTCATAAGGATCGAAGCCTGCTTCTTTACAAATCTCGCGCGCTTCTTCTACAGAGCCGATACCGTACTCAGCTAAAACGCCGTTGATTTTTTCAATTCTTCTATCATAGTTTTCAAATAAACTCACTCTTCACACCTCCCTTATTCTTTACGCGGGTCAATGTACTTGGCAGCGCCTTCCCACTGACCGTAGTGACCTGTTGCTTTTTCCATAGCTTCTTTAGCGTCCATACCGTCTTTGATGAAATCCATCATCTTGCCGAAGCTTAAGAACTCATAACCGATAATCTCATTGTCGGCGTTCATAGCAATCTGTGTGCAGTAGCCCTCAGTCATCTCAAGATAACGAGGTCCTTTTTCCTTAGTAGCGAACATTGTTCCAACCTGGGAACGAAGTCCTTTACCTAAGTCCTCGAGTGAAGCTCCTACAAGCAAGCCGCCCTCGGAGAACGCGCTCTGGGTTCTACCGTAAACGATCTGGAGGAAAAGCTCTCTCATAGCTGTGTTAATAGCGTCACAAACGAGGTCTGTGTTAAGAGCTTCGAGGAGAGTTTTACCGATAAGAATCTCGGATGCCATAGCCGCGGAATGAGTCATTCCAGAGCAACCGATTGTCTCAACTAACGCTTCCTCAATAATACCCTCTTTTACGTTAAGAGTAAGTTTGCAGGCGCCCTGCTGAGGAGCGCACCAGCCAATACCATGTGTAAAGCCGGAAATGTCCTTGATTTCTTTAGCCTGAACCCATTTACCTTCTTCAGGTATAGGAGCCGGGCCGTGATATGCGCCCTTAGCAACGGGACACATATTTGTAACTTCTGCTGTGTAATACATAAGCCATCTTCTCCTTATATAATATTTGAAGCTGACAAACCGTCGTATGATAAGATTTAATCAGCTGAACGACCGTTAAAAACTGCAACTTCCTGTATACAATTATAGACTAAACAAGCCAAAAGGTCAATAGATAAAAATAAAATTTCAGTGTATATTGCACAATTATCAATGTTATTTCATTTTTATCGTTATAGATTTAACATATCGGCTAAAATATCAGCCGAATCCCTCACTATTATAGGACAAGGGCGTTTTTTATAATATGTTTTTGAGCGTTTTTCGGGAGCATTTCCATCTACAGTATCAACGCCTTTTAGTAATTCACGGCATATAATTGAGCCGTACTTTTCTTTAAATCTTTTCGCGAACTCTTGAACTAAGTGATAATGCTCTGTTTTAGCTATGTTATCATCGGGATTGTAATTTCCTTTTACTATACCGAGTACCATCGCCGAACCGCTGACCGCGCCGCAAACTTCCCTCATTCTGCCGAGTCCTCCGCCGAATGACGATGATATAGCCGCCGCGGTAGTTCTGTCCAGCTTAGTAATATCCTCAAAAGCGATTAGTACAGCCTGAGCGCAGTTATAGCCCTCCCTGAACAGCTTTTCCGCTTTATCTCCGTATACTGACATATTTACTCCCCTATCCAGATGTATTTTTCCATATCAACTTTGCCGTCGATAAACTTTACTCCTTCGTTTTCCAAAAGCTCAATTTGTTTATTTACTCCGCCGAAAGCAAATGCTTTGGACGGCTCGCCGAAACGATTTACTACACGGTAGCAAGGTATATTGTCGGGATCGGGATTTACGTGCAAAGCGTAACCTACTACACGGCTCCAGTGACGGTTGCCCGCAAGCTCAGCTACCATACCATATGTAGCGACCTTTCCGTAAGGAATCTGTTTTACAACGTCATAGATTAATTCATAAGAATTTTTCATAAAACACCTATATTAAAACAAATCCCAAAACCCGTATTAACGGATTTCGGGATATTTTTCTAAGCCCATTCAACCGTGCCCGGAGGCTTGGATGTAATGTCGTAAACTACCCTGTTTACTCCGTCGCACTCGTTAATAATACGATTCGAAACTCTCGCGAGTATATCGTAAGGAATTCTCGCAAAGTCAGCCGTCATAAAGTCGTCGGTAGTTACCGCGCGAATAGCGATAAGGTTATCATAAGTTCTATGGTCACCCATAACACCTACGGTTTTAACATCAGTAAGTACCGCGAAAAACTGGCTTAATTCATTTTCGATACCGCTCTTTTTAATTTCATCACGGAATACAGCGTCGGCCTCCTGTAAAATTCTAATCTTTTCGGGAGTAATCTCGCCGATAATACGAACACCAAGACCGGGACCCGGGAACGGCTGGCGCCATACTAGTTCTTTAGGAATTCCGAGTAACTCGCCTACCTTACGGACTTCATCCTTAAACAAGTCGGCGAGCGGTTCGATAACATCGTCAAACTTAATATCGTCAGGCATTTTAACCTTGTTGTGATGAGTTTTAATCTTATCGGCGTCGCCTTTTCCGCTCTCGATACAGTCGGGATAAATAGTTCCCTGAGCGAAGAATCCTCCGTCGGCTTCCTCTCGGATTTTATTCCAAAATACATTATAAAACTCTGTTCCTATAATTTTACGTTTATCCTCGGGATCAATAACGCCTTTCAGCTTGGATATAAACTCGTCGGCGCAATTAACACGCACAAAATTCATATCGAAAAGCTTGGTGAAAGTTTCCTCGACGAAATCCCCCTCGTCCTTACGCATAAGTCCCTGATCGACAAAAACGCAGGTGAGCTGATTGCCTACAGCTTTACTCAAAAGCGCCGCCGCTACAGACGAATCTACTCCTCCCGATAAACCGAGCACAACCTTTTTGCCGCCGATTTTATCTCTTAAGGCCTTAACAGTATTCTCGATAAATCCTTCCATTTTCCAATTACCTGAACATTTACAGATATTGAAGATAAAGTTATAAAGTATCTTATCGCCGTATTCGCAGTGAGTTACCTCGGGGTGAAACTGTACGGCGTAAATGTTTTCTTTTACATTTTCCATAGCCGCTACAGGACAATGTTCGCTGTGAGCGGTTACTTCGAAGCCCTCGGGCACTTCGACGATTTTATCGGTATGGCTCATCCATACTATGCTGTCAGGTACATTCTTAAAAAGAACGCTGTCTTTTTTATCGACAGTCATATCAATTTTGCCGTACTCTCGGGTATCGGAGGTTTCAACCTTGCCGTCACGCATCCAGCATATTAGCTGACATCCGTAGCAGATACCGAGTACAGGAATACCGAGATTAAGAATTTCTTTATCATAATGAGGCGAGCTCATATCATATACCGAATTCGGCCCGCCTGTAAAAATAATACCCTTATAATTCTCGGATTTAATCTCATCAAGGCTTACGGTATAGGGCTTAATCTCAGCGTAAACGTTATTGTCGCGAACTCTGCGGGCGATTAGCTGGTTATACTGACCGCCGAAGTCAAGCACAAGTATTTTCTCATTTACCGCGTCCATTTAATCATCCTTTCAGTTATAAAGCTGATTATATATACTTTCTATCGAATAAAAACGGATAGTGATAAGCGGAGAGCTTACCACTTATCACTAATTATCTGTACATTATATCGTCTCTCGAGGGGCCGTTTGAAACAATACCGATATGTACGCCGATTTCTTTTTCTGCAAACTCAATATAGTCGCGGCATTCTTTCGGTAAATCCTCATATTTTTTTATACCTGAAACGTCACATTTCCAACCCTTTAAGGTCTTTAAAACAGGCTTACATCTTTTAAGCTTAGTTGTGCTCGGGAAATAGTCGATAACCTCACCGTCAAGCTCGTAGCCTACGCATACAGGAATCTCGTCTAAGTAACCGAGCGCGTCGATTACGGTAAAGGCTACAGTTGTCGCGCCCTGAACCTGACAGCCGTAACGGCTCGCTACTAAATCGAGCCAGCCCATTCTTCTCGGACGGCCTGTAGTCGCGCCGAACTCTCCGCCGTCACCGCCGAAGTTACGGAGCTTATCGGCTTCCTCGCCGAAAATCTCGGATACAAACTCACCCGCGCCTACAGCGCTTGAGTAAGCCTTTACAACGGTGATAACCTCTTTAATCTCATAAGGAGGTATTCCCGCGCCCACCGCGCCGTAACCCGCGATAGTATTAGAAGAAGTTACCATCGGATAGATACCGAAGTCGGTGTCTTTAAGAGAGCCGAGCTGTCCTTCTAAGAGGATATTTTTACCGTCGGCGAGCGCTTTTCTTACAAACTGGAAAGAATCGCCTACATACTCGGCTAAAAGCTCTTTATACTCCATAAGTTTATCGAAAACTTCTTCGATAGTAATTTCTTCTTTATTATAAAGATTTTTAAGAGTAGCGTTTTTAATCTCAACAGCGTGAGCGATTTTCTCCTTTAGGCTGTCTACATCGTCGTAAAGCTCGTTAATCTGGAATCCGATTTTGCTGTATTTATCAGAATAAAACGGAGCGATACCGCTTTTAGTAGAGCCGAAGGAGTTTTTACCTAAACGCTCCTCCTCATAGCAGTCAAAAGCGATATGATAAGGCATTACAATCTGTGCTCTGTCGGAAATAAGAACGTTAGGCTTAGGAACTCCCCTATCCTCAAGTTCTTTCATTTCCTTAATGAAGTTTTCTACGCTGAAAGCTACGCCGTTTCCGATAACGTTGGTAATATTCTGATGGAATACACCTGAGGGAAGCTGGTGAAGCGCGAATTTTCCGTAGTTATTTATGATAGTATGTCCCGCGTTAGCTCCGCCTTGGAAACGGATTACAACATCGCTGTCGTTCGCTAGAACATCAGTAATTTTTCCTTTACCTTCGTCGCCCCAGTTGGCGCCGACAATTGCTTTAACCATTTTGTTTCTCCTTATTATACGTTAATTTCAGGCTTTTCATCCTCTATAGCCGCATACCTTTCGAGTACGGGAGCGACTTCTTCCTTTAAGAAATCTTCGGTCTGCTCCTTGGCTCTGCCTGTGTATTTTTCAGGCTGGAGGATTTTTTCTAAATCTTCTAAAGTTACTCCGAACGCTTCGTCTGCGGCGATACGCTCTAAGAGGTCATTTTCTCCGCCTTCTTCTTTAATCACCTTTGATGCCGCCATAGAATGCTGGCGAATTTTCTCGTGAAGAACCTGGCGGTCGGCGCCTCTGTATTTAACAGCGTCCATCATAATATTTTCGGTAGCCATAAACGGAAGCTCTTTTCTCAGACGGCTTTCGATAACCTTAGGATAAACCACAAGTCCGTCGGCTACGTTGGCGTAAAGATTTAAAATACCGTCTATCGCGAGGAACGCCTCGGGAACGCTTAAACGCTTATTAGCGCTGTCGTCAAGAGTACGCTCAAACCACTGTGTAGCGGAAGTAAAGTATCCGTTCAGCACGTCTACCATAACATAACGCGAGAGCGAGCCGATTCTTTCACTTCTCATCGGGTTACGCTTATAAGCCATAGCGGAAGAACCAATCTGATTTTTCTCGAACGGTTCCTCAACCTCTTTGAGATGCTGGAGAAGTCTTATATCGTTAGAGAATTTAGAAGCCGACTGAGCGATTCCCGCGAGAACGTTTAAAAACTGGGAGTCAACTTTTCTTGAGTAAGTCTGTCCCGATACAGCGAAACATCCTTTATATCCCATTTTCTCAGCAATCTTCTTATCTAAAGCCTTACACTTTTCATGGTCGCCCTCAAAAAGCTCTAAGAAGCTCGCCTGAGTACCGGTAGTACCCTTAGAGCCTAAAAGCTTAGCCTTGGAAAGCTGATACTCTACATCTTCTAAATCAAGAAGTAAATCCTGAATCCAAAGAGTAGCTCTTTTACCGACGGTAGTCGGCTGAGCGGGCTGGAAATGAGTAAAACCTAAAGTCGGAAGCGATTTATACTCGTCAGCGAATTTAGACAGGTTTCTGATAACGGTAATAAGCTTATTTCTTACAACCTTTAATGCCTCGGTCATTATGATAATATCTGTATTATCGCCGACATAACAGGAAGTCGCGCCGAGGTGGATAATACCTTTTGCGTTAGGGCACTGCTGACCGTACGCGTAAACGTGGCTCATTACGTCGTGACGTACAAGCTTCTCGCGCTCAACAGCGACATCGTAATTAATGTCTTCCTGATGCTCTTTAAGCTCGTCAATCTGAGCCTGAGTTACAGGTAAGCCGAGTTCCATCTCAGCTTCAGCTAAAGCTATCCATAATTTTCTCCAAGTTCTGAATTTCATATCAGGCGAGAAAATATACTTCATTTCTTTTCCCGAATATCTTGACGATAACGGACTTTCATATACATTTTTGCTCATTATTCTTCCTCCTTTGAGGCACAATTATCTTTATTTTCAAAATTCATACCGCCGCGTTCTTTACCTTTAAGAGTTTGTTTGGTAATAGGCGCGGGATATTTACCGCTAAAGCACGCGTCACAGAACTGACCGTTACATTTATATCCGAGCATTTCCTCTAAAGAATCCGCGGGTAGATAAGCGAGTGAATCAGCTTTACTTAGTTTACAGATTTCGTCAATCGAATGATTAACAGCGATTAATTCACCCCTAGACGGTATGTCGGTTCCGTAGTAGCACGGCCACATAAACGGCGGCGAACTGATTCGCATATGAACTTCTTTAGCGCCCGCGGCTTTAAGCATATTTGTAATACGATCGACAGTAGTACCTCTGACAATACTATCGTCTATTACAACAACTCTTTTGCCTTTTATTATATCTTCAATCGGATTAAGTTTAATTCTAACCGATTTCATTCGCTCGCTTTGGGAAGGTTTAATAAATGTTCTTCCGATATAGCCGTTTTTAACGATTCCCTTTTCGTAAGGGATTCCCGATTCTTCGGAATATCCTATCGCGGCGTCTATACCCGACTCGGGAACTCCGATAACTAAATCGGCGTCAACGGGACTTTCTCTGGCGAGGATTCGGCCCGCCTGTTTACGAGCTTCGTAAACACTTATACCGTCAATATAGCTGTCCGTACGGGCAAAGTAAATGTATTCAAAAACACAAATGCTTTTGTTACATTTCTTCTCAGGTTTAATACTTCTTATTCCGCGCTTATCAACTACAACAATTTCCCCAGGCTCGACATCTCTAACATATTCAGCTCCGCACGCGTCAAGCGCCGCCGATTCACTGGCGAAAACAACTGAGTTATTATACCTGCCTATACAAAGAGGCCTGAAACCATGAGGATCTCTCGCGGCAATAAGCTTAGTAGGGCTCATAACTAGAAGCGAATAGGCGCCTTCCAGCTTTTTAACAGCTTCTATTACTGCTTTTTCAGCCGATCCGGCGTTAATTCGCTCACGAGCGATTACATAACATATAACCTCGGAGTCGATAGTTGTCTGGAAGATAGCTCCGCGTTTTTCCAATTCTTTTCGAATTTCAACAGCATTAGTAAGATTGCCGTTGTGCGCAATAGCCAAAGTACCTTTTATATAACGCATAACAAGCGGCTGTGCGTTTTCAAGCACAGAGCCGCCTGCTGTTGAATAACGGACATGGGAAACCGCCATTT
>JAHKZS010000138.1 GCA_020626545.1 bacterium | reverse complement strand
GAATGTTAGCAGGCTGGCGCCTGCTGACGTTCGACAAGCCGTAAAGAGTCAAAATTACTCCGTTTAAAGCGTGGTTCGGATTGCTTCTGTTACCCTAACAGAACTGCCGTTTTGTAATATATCTATTCGGTTTACGGAGTAGCTATATCTTCTAAAATCCCTGTGATATGGGCGATAGTTACGCCGTAATTCGTCATCGGTACGTTTTTATCCTTAGCCTTATCTATACGGCTCATTATGTATTTTCGGTTAAACATACATCCGCCGCACTGGATAATAAGGTCGTAATTGTTTAAGTTTTCCGGAAAATCTGTCCCCGAAACGATGTCGATTTTTAAATTCTCTCCCGCTCGCTTGCGAAGCAGACGGGGGATTTTTACCCGTCCGATGTCCTCGTTGAGCGGAGCGTGAGTGCAACATTCGGCGATTAAAACACTGCTGTTTTCACTAAGGCTGTCTATTGCCTTAGCGCCCTCGATATAATACTCGAGGTCGCCCTTATACGCCGCGAAAAGAACCGAAAAACTCGTCAGCATAGTTTCCGCCGGCTTTTTATCGTGAACAAAGTCGAAAGCCTGAGAATCGGTAATTATAAGCTTAGGAGTTTTCGAAAGCGATTTAAGCGCTGTTTCAAATTTATCGGTAGTACAAGCCGAAACGATACATTTTTTATCGAGAAGTTCTCGTATAGTCTGAACCTGCGGGAGAATAAGACGTCCTTTCGGAGCCTGAATATCCTGGGGCATAACGAGCAGAACTACGTCGTCCTCGGCGCATAAATCTCCCGTAATAAACGGCGTATTTTTATCGGACGGAATAAGCCTTATGAGCTGTTCTTTCAGCTCGTCAATACCGGTTTTATCGACCGCGCTTACCTGAAGCGGTTTTTCGCCGATTTTGTTGCGAACCTTAAAGGCGTAAGCCGAGCCGTTTATAAGCATATCCGCCTTGCTGACTACGGGGATAACGGGAATATTCTTCTCCTTAAAGAAGTTGTACCAGTCGCACTCCTTCGTAATATCGCTTCCCGAGAAAAGCACAACGGCTATGTCGGTTTTTTCGGCGGCTTTTTCGGTCTTTTTGATTCTCATTTCGCCGAGCTCGCCGATATCGTCGAAGCCCGCCGTGTCGATAAGTACACAAGCTCCGATACCGCTAATCTCCATCGCCTTATTCACAGGATCGGTAGTAGTTCCCGCTACTTCGGAAACAATGCTGACCTGCTGGCCTGTAAAGGCGTTTATAAGCGAGCTTTTGCCCGAGTTTCTCTTTCCGTAAAATCCGATATGAAGTCGGTTTGCGGATGGGGTGTCGTTTAAGGTTGTCATAGTATCACCTCGTTGTTCAAAATTAATTAAGTATTAAAATCTGAAATCTCGCTTGTTATTCTCGATGTCGATGAGATGTTCTTTACAGATTTGTCTTACCTTTTCGTTGGGAATGTTGTTGAGTTCCTTTTCTATCATCTTTTCGCCGATAGCCTTAGTGTCCTCGCTCGCGTAGTCCATAAGGTATTCCTTTAATGTCATAAGCGCGTTCGGGTGACAGCAGTTCTGAATCTGGCGGTTTTTACAAAGCGTCATAAACCTGTCGCCGGTTCTGCCCTCGCGGTAACAAGCCGTACAGAACGACGGGATATAGTCGTTTCTCATAAGCCAGTTTACGACCTCGTCGAGAGTACGGTGGTCGCTTACGTCGAACTGTTCGCTGTTCTCGGCTTCGCCCTCGTCGGCGTAACCGCCTACCGAGGTTTTGGAAGCTCCGCTGATCTGAGATACACCGTAGTGGATAACTTTGTTTCTTACTTCCTCGCTCTCGCGGGTAGAGATAATCATTCCAGTATACGGCACGCATATTCTGATAAGAGCGCAGATTTTTCCGAAAATCTCGTCCGAGATTCCGTTGTCGAAAACGTCGGGGTCAATATCGTCGGCTCTCTTGATACGCGGAACGCTTATGGTATGCGGACCTACTCCGTGAACAGCCTCAAGATGTTCGGCGTGCATTAAAAGCCCCGCGAATTCGTAACGGTAAAGTTCAAGTCCGAAAAGAACTCCGAGACCTACGTCGTCGATACCGCCCTCCATAGCTCTGTCCATAGCTTCGGTATGGTAAGCGTAATTGTGCTTGGGACCTGTGGGATGGAGTTTTTCGTAGCTTTCCTTGTGGTAAGTTTCTTGGAAAAGTATATAAGTTCCGATGCCCGCTTCCTTTAGCTTGCGGTAATTCTCGACCGTAGTAGCGGCGATATTTACGTTGACGCGTCTTATAGCGCCGTTTTTATGCTTGATGCTGTAGATAGTTTTAATCGACTCGAGTATGTACTCAATCGGGTTGTTAACAGGATCCTCGCCCGCTTCAATCGCGAGGCGCTTATGTCCCATATCCTGAAGCGCTATAACTTCCTTTTTAATTTCTTCCTGAGTGAGCTTTTTTCGGCAGATGTGCTTATTTTTAAGGTGATAAGGGCAGTAAACACAACCGTTTACGCAGTAGTTAGAAAGATAAAGCGGAGCGAACATAACGATTCGGTTTCCGTAGAAATCTTTTTTAATCTGTTCCGCGAGCGCGTACATTTTATTAATTCTTTCCTCATCCTCACACGCCAAAAGCACTGAGGCTTCTCGGTGGGTTAAGCCTTTAAGCTGAGCCGCTTTATCGAGCAGGCTGTCGATAAGCTCGAAATTGTCTTTGTTTTCGTCGGCGTATTTAAGAGTTTCCATAATCTCGTTATGGTCGATAAACTCCTCCGCCTTTAATGATTTTGGATTATACATTTTTTATATCTCCACGTCAAGCGTGGATGTTCCTTTCTAAAGTTTTATATCCCTCGTACCTTGAATCCTTATCAGGTTTTGGATATATAGGATAGGTTAATCTATGTAGATTTATTGTAACCTATAACCCCGGTATTTAGTTACTGACTACTGATTCTTGCTGTCTCCGCGCGATACCGCTATTTTACAGCCTACGCTTTCAATCCTTTTCTCCAGACAGCTTTTACACTGGGCGCTTTCCTCACCTGTACAAACCTTATTGTCGTAGAGCTGGTAATCTCCGCGGACTTTTACCGGCGATAAGTTCGGCATAACAACATTCGCTCCCGCCTGTATTCCAAGCTCTCGCCCTCTCGGGTGAATTGTCGCGAGCGCTGTAGTCGCGGGCAAAAGCACCTTCGGTATCATAATTCTGATTATCGAAAGCATTAGAAGCGTCTGCTCGAGAGTACCGTCCGAAGCGTTCTTGAATTCGGTATCTTTATGGTGGATAAACGGCCCTATGCCGACCATCTGAGGATTGAGTTCTTTTATAAACATCAGGTCGTCCGCTAAATTCTGAACGGTCTGATACGGCGAACCCACCATAAATCCGCAGCCTACCTGAAATCCTATCTCCTTTAAATCGTAAAGACAGCGTATACGGTTTTCGAATTTCTGAGATTTTGGGTGAAGCTTCTCGTAGTGGTTTTTATCAGCCGTTTCGTGTCTTAGAAGGTATCGGTCGGCTCCGCGGTCGAAGTACCGCTGATAGCTTTTCCTCGGCTTTTCGCCGATAGATAACGTCAGCGCGCAGTCGGGATATTTACCCTTTACCGCTTCGATTATTTCGCAGATTCGCTCGTCGGTAAAGTACGGATCCTCTCCGCCCTGTAGTACAAAGGTGCGGAACCCGAGTTTATATCCCTCGGCGCAACAGCTCATAATCTCGTCTAAGCTGAGCCTGTATCTTCGGCAGTTTTTATTATCCTTGCGTATTCCGCAGTAAAGGCAGTTTTGTTTACAGTAGTTCGTAAACTCAATAAGCCCGCGGATAAAAATATCGTTGCCGTAGTTTTCTATACGGATTTTCTCGGCTAAAGCCCTGAGTTCTTCACGTGTATCGGCGTTCGAGTTAATTAGCTCGATAAACTCGTCTTTCGATAAGGTTTTATCCTTATACAGTTTCTTTACTAAATCAGTCATTAAAAACGTACTTGGAATAAGCTGTCTTAGCGCTTACGGCGTCAAGCTTTCCGAGCTTGCCCGAGAATGTCGAAACGACGTCCTGAGGCGCGTCCATTACTACGCTGATTATCGAGATACCGCGTTTTTTGTACGGAATTCCCATACGTCCGACAACATAATCGCTGTAGTCGCT
>JAHKZS010000137.1 GCA_020626545.1 bacterium | reverse complement strand
TGCCTCGGCAGTCCTTTTATTTCTCTATAGGAAATTACTCAAAACTTGTATAAATATTCAAGCATAACTGTGTTAACGATAATATCATCTTACCTAACTCCTACAGAGAAAAAGTATTTTTATTGTCCGCTCAGTAGCACGCTGCGCGAGCACGAGCAATGACTATACGAAAGCGGACGCGCTTAGGGCGCGCGCTTTCTTTTAGAATAAATATTTAATATAATCAGTTCGTCCGTCTAGAATTCTTATGATAGATATTTTATCGTCATCAATTGTATAAAATACAAGATAGTTTCTAATTATAATATATCGGTATTCAGAATCGCGGAGTTTCTTTCCGAGTTTTGGTTGGTTGATAAGTCTTTCAATACCTTTAAAAATAGATTTTTGAATTTCAAACGCCGCTGTAGGATTGTTTAATTCCGTTTCAATATAGTCAGCGGTCTGTTTTATATCCTCATAAGCAGCGGGCTTAATTACAATTCTCATTATTCAATACCTATCATTTTTTTAGCTTCGTTAAAGGGTATATCTTCGCCCGAGTTTTTTCCGTATTCAAGCTCTTTCATAAGTTTTTTATAAGCGTATTCTCTCATTATAGCGGCGTTGTCCTCGTTGACGATAAAAGGAAGTCCGCCCGCGTTAATGGATTGTTTTATAAAAATATTAATAGCTTGCGTTAGTGTTAAGCCGTTTTTTTCGAATACTTCTTCGGCTTCGCTTCTGATTTCGGGGTTAATTCTAAATCTGAATGTATCTGTTTTCGGCTGTGCTTTATCCATAATTACGCCTCCTTTATTCTATTATACCTGAGTTTTTAAAAAAGTCAATAATTGTAGCTACAAAGATGCTACAATAATGCAACAGTATATCAGTTTAACGGTTCAAGCAGATAGTTCAGGTGTGTTTCGGGAGAACTGCCTTCAAATCCCTGCCAATAGTTGATACGGCTGTTAATATTGTCAACAGTCTTATATAATTGATTTGTATCAATTTTGGCTTCTGAAAAGAAAGTTTTTACTTCTGAAATATCGAAGAATTTTATTATCAGTTTTAAGTAATTTTTAATGCCGACATTCATAAAGGCGTAAGTTATTATTTCTTTCAGTACCGATTTTACATATCGCGTACTTTTATTTTCAGATGGAAAGCTGTTGTAATCACAAATAAGTAAATCTGTCAATTGTTCAGCGCAGTACGAGGTGTACTCGCTGTATTGCGGATATTGCGAGTTAATATCCTCTGTATATTTTTCAATTGTTTTTTTCATAAAGATACCTCAATGATATTGTCAAAATAATTCTAATATGTTAAACTGACTTTGTAGAGGAATGGCGGCGGCTGTTTCAGCACCTCTGAAAAGGAGGTGAGATGATGGAGTACATAATTTGTTTCGCTTTTTTAGTAACGATTATCGTTCTTGTCATAAAGAAATAACCGCCTGTGCTGCAACACAAGCGGTTAAGTAAAATAAATTTAACCTAATGCGAAACAGCCAATGCCGTTTCTCTACACTCATTATATAAGAATAATATACAATTGTCAATATTAATTTAATATCATTTTACCTGTGACGTCTGTAGTATAGCCGCCTTTCGGGATAAGTTTGGAAATCGGCACAATTTTATAGCCCTTATCCTTAATGCCCTCGATAATTTTCGGCAGAGCCGCGGGGGTATTAGCCGCGCCGTTGTGGAGTAGTATTATCGAACCCGGGACGAGCTTATCGGTACAGTTTTTTACAATCTGCTCAACGCTCGGGTCTTTCCAGTCGAGCGAGTCGATATTCCACTGAACGCAGTACATATCTAATGACTTTACCATATTGACGACATTGTTATCGTAGTCGCCGTAAGGCGCGCGGAACAGGGTAGGGGATTTGCCCGTGAGTTTTTTAACACGTTCATTACAATCGGTAATTTCCTTTTTCATTTTATCCGCCGAGAGCGCGGGCATATGCGCGTGGGTGGAGCTATGGTTGCCGACATCGTGGCCTTTTTCGGCAATTTTTTTAACCGAGTCGGGATATTTTTTAACCCAGCTACCTACTAAGAAGAATGTCGTCTTAACCTCGTATTCGTCGAGGGTATCGAGCAGGTCGTCGGTCTGCTCATTACCCCAAGCCGCGTCGAATGAAATCGCGCAGACTTTATCCTTGGTATCTACGCTGTAAATCGGAATAACTCGCTCGGTGGAGGCTGTAGCCACCGCTTCGCTGACGGAGTTTAAGCCGATTGAAATTGAGGCTATACCGAGTATCACGCATAGTATTATTATAAGTAAAGACCGTTTAGTTATAATTAAAAAACGCATATAATCACCGGTAGATTATATGCGTTTTAAATTTTGTTTATGAATTAAATCTGTTCCCATTTAACTCCCTCGGGAGTGTCGATGAGCTTAATATTTCTAGCGAGTAAATCGTCACGGATTTTATCGGCTGTTGCCCAATCCTTGTTGGCTCTCGCTTCCTGACGTTTAGCAATAAGCGATTCAATCTCAGCGTCGAGGTTGTTGTCGCTTTCGGCTGTTGACTTAGTCAAATCGAGCCCGAGTACCTCGTCGAACTTTTCGATAAGATAGAGCTTGGTAGCGTCGTTGGTATCGGCTTTAAGCACATCATAAACCGCGGTTAAGCCGAGCGAAGTGTTGAGGTCGTTGTCGAGAGCTTCCTTAAACTTTTTATCGAGCTCATCCGCC
>JAHKZS010000013.1 GCA_020626545.1 bacterium | reverse complement strand
TAACGACGACCAGAGCTTCGAGAATCAGTGGGGATTAGGCGAACACGAGGCTGAGCTTAACGTACTCGGATTTACTCAGAAATACAAAGTAATTGTAAAAGAAGAGCTTGATCCGGTTGAGCCTGAGCCGGATGAGCCCGGAACTGAGCCTGTTATTACTCCTGATAATCCCGGAACTAAGCCTACCGATCCCGGCAAATCTACGGATAAAACAGATAACCCCACTGTTAAAAAGAAGTCTGCTAATCCGATTAAGGTAACGGCTAAAACTAAGACCGTTAAGGCTAAGAAGCTGAAGAAAAAGGCTCAGAAAGTAAAAGCGCTTACAGTTAAAAAGGCTAAGGGTAAGGTAACTTACAAGCTCGTTAAAAAGGGTACCGCTAAGAAAATCTATAAGAAACTTTCTATTACTAAAAAAGGTGTAATTAAAATTAAGAAAGGAAAGCTTAAGAAAGGTACTTACAAGATTAAGATTAAAATTACCGCTAAAGGTAACAAGCTTTATAACAAAAAGACGATTACCAAGACAATTAAAGTGAAAATAAAGTAACGATAATTTCTGTATAAGGTAATACAATTCTTAATTTACAAACGCCCCTCTATTATGCTATAATAGAGGGGCATTGTTATTGGGGTGATTATTTTGGCAAAGGTAGTACCGCTTTTTTCGGGAAGTAAAGGAAACAGCTATTTTATTGGTTCTTCGGGCGAAGGCGTTTTAATCGACGTAGGAAGAAGCTGTAAACAGATTGAAAACGCGCTCGCGCTTAACGATATTGAAATCGGCTCGATCGGAGCCGTGTTTATTACCCACGAACACACCGATCACTGTAACGGTCTTAGGGTTTTCGCAAAAAAGCATAAGCTAAAGATATACGCCAGCGAGGGAACTCTCGAGGCTATGTCCGAGAAAAAGCTTATCTGTCCCGAAAACGATATTTATGTAATCGAGGATAAAATCTCCGTCGGAAATATGCAGGTCGAGCGGTGCGATACTCCCCATGACGCGCGCGAGAGCTGTTGCTATAAGGTCTATACCTCCGACGATAGAAAAGCCGTAATCGCTACCGATATGGGCGTTATGACCGAGGACGTGAGAAAGCTTATAAGCTCGAGCGACTTCGCCGTAGTGGAGTCTAACCACGACGTCCGTATGCTGAAGCTCGGAGGTTATCCTTATATTGTAAAGCAGAGAATTTTGTCCGATAAAGGCCACCTTTGTAACGACGCCTGCGCCGAGGAACTCGCGGGTTTTATAAAGAGCGGTAACGTAAGGCTTATGCTCGGTCATATTTCCGAGAACAATAATACTCCCGAACTCGCGTTTAATACGAGCGTTAGCGAGCTTTCGAGGCTCGGAATAAAGCGCGGTATTGACTACACTCTCGAAACCGTGCCGGCTGAAACTAACGGAAAGTCAGTAATTTTCTGAGGTAATTATGCTAAGTGTAAATATAATTTGTATCGGAAAAATTAAGGAAAAATATTGGACGGACGCGATCGCCGAGTACAAGAAAAGGCTCGAAGCGTTCTGTAAATTCAGTATAATCGAGCTCGACGAGGAGAAAACCTTTAATAACCCTAACAGCTCCCAAATCGGCGCGATTTTAAATGCCGAGGGCAAGCGTATTATAAACGCTCTGTCCAAAAACTCATACGTAATCCCGATGTGTATCGAGGGAAAACAGCTCTCCTCAGTCGAACTAAGCGAAAAGTTAAATGATGTTTCGCTCGGTTATAGTACGATAGATTTTATAATCGGCGGAAGCTGGGGATTGAGCGGCGAGGTTAAGAGTAAAAGTAACTTTAAACTCTCGATGAGTAAAATGACATTCCCGCACCAGATGGCTCGGGTAGTTTTAACGGAACAGATTTACCGAGCGTTTGAAATTATGAATAACGGAAAGTACCATAAATAACAATTCGCAATTACTATTAGGAGATAAAAAATGGCGTTAGACGGAATGATGCTGCGGCATATTGTAAACGAAATCAAGGAGCAGGCTATCGGCTCGAGGGTGTCGCAGATTTATCAGCCCAACAGGGAAGAAATTATTATAAACCTCCGTTCTTTAAACGGAAATAAAAAGCTCTTGCTTTCCACAAGGGCTAATTCTCCGCGCGTCCATTTTACCGATTACAGCGTTGAAAATCCCGCCGCTCCGCCTATGCTGTGTATGCTTATGCGGAAACGGCTCGGCTCGGGTAAGCTTCTCGACATCCGCCAGAACGGCTTGGACAGAATCGTAACCTTCGAGTTCGAGTGCGTAAACGAGCTCGGCGATAAGGTGAATATCAACGTGATTGTCGAGATAATGGGCAAGTACAGCAACGTGATTCTAACCGACGGCGAGGGTATTATTATCGACGCCTTAAAGCGCGTCGATATGACAATGTCGTCCCAAAGGCTCGTGCTTCCTAATATAAAATACGAAACTCCCTCGCCCCAGGATAAGCTGAATATACTGCTTTGCGGAGCGGAAGAAGTAGTCGAAAAGATTATAAACACTCCCGGTGAAAAACCGCTGAATAAAGCCGTACTTACCGCGGTCGAGGGTATCTCTCCGATTATCTGCCGTGAAATCGAGTACAGAGTTTTAGGCGATAAAACCGCGAGTAATAAGACGTTAGACGCCGAGGATAAAAACCGCCTTAAATCCGAAATTGAAAACCTAAGCGATTTGCTTCTGACTTACTCGGGCAAGGCTAATATGCTCTATCACAAGGGCGATAAAAAGCCGTTCGAGACCGCGTTTTTAGATATTAGGCAATACGGCTCGCTGTGCGAGTCTAAGACTTTCGACAGCTTCTGCGAGCTTATGGATAAGTTCTATATCGAGCGCGACAGTATCGACAGAATGAGGGTTAAGTCAGCCGATTTATCGAAAACGCTGTCGAATTTGATTAACCGAACCTCTAATAAAATCAATATCCAAAAACGTGAGCTTGAAAACTGCGTTGACCGCGAACCGCTTAGGATAAAGGGCGATTTACTCCAGGCGAATCTTTACCGTATTGAGCGCGGGGCCGAGAGCGTTACGGTCGAGAATTTTTACGACAACAACGAGCCTATGGAGATACTTCTAAACCCCGCTTTATCTCCCGCGCAGAACGCTCAGAAGTTTTACAAGGACTACAATAAGGCTAAAAACGCCGAACAGTTTTTAACCGAACAGATAAAAAAGGGTGAGGATGAGCTTTTGTATCTCGAATCGCTCAAGGATACCGTGTCGAGAGCTTCCTCCGAAAAGGAGCTCGCTCAGATCAGGCTCGAATGTATGGAGCAGGGCTATATTAAGCGCAATAAATCCGTCCGCAAAAAGCCCGCCGCGCTCGCTCCGATTGAGTATACTACGTCCGACGGCTTTAAGGTTTTAGTCGGTCGGAATAATAAACAAAACGATACCCTTACTATGAAAACCGCCTCTAAGCGCGACTACTGGTTCCATACTAAAGATATACCCGGCTCCCACACAATCGTGCTTACAAACGGCAAGGAAATTACCGAAACCGCCGTAATCGAGGCGGCACAAATCGCGGCGTTCCACAGTAAAGCCAAGGACAGCACGAATGTGCCCGTGGACTATACTTTGGTCAAAAATGTGTCTAAGCCGAACGGCGCCAAACCGGGTATGGTTATCTTCGTAAATAACCGCACGGTTTACGTCGATCCTAAGCTTCCTGAAAGCTGAATTAAAATATTTTCTATTATTCCTATAAAGAATAAAATTTGCGGTAATATGTATTATTATTGTAAATGGTGAAAGTTGACAAATTTTTCACATTCATTGTTTTTTTCTTACAAAAAGAAAGGTATTATGTCGGATAATCCCGACGAGGAGGAAATTATGTCAGTTTATGATATAATAGGCGTTTTAGGCGGCTTAGGACTGTTCCTTTACGGAATGAAGTTTATGGGCGAAGGCCTCGAGCTTGCCGCGGGCGCGAAGCTTCGTGTATTGCTGGAGAAAATAACGAGTAAGCGTTTTATCGCTATGCTTGTCGGCGTAATGGTAACAGCTGTAATCCAAAGCTCAGCCGCTACCGACGCTATGGTTATCGGTTTCGTAAACGCGGGGCTTATGGATTTAGGCCAGTCTACAGGTATCTTATTCGGTTCTAAAATCGGTACAACGGCTACCTCGCTTCTTCTTTCGATTAATATTAAAGAAATCGTCCCGATATTTACGTTTGTCGGAGTCGCGGTTATCGTATTTGTAAAGAAGAATAACTACCGCTACTACGCCCAGATTGCCGCGGGCTTCGGTATACTCTTTATGGGTATGACCTTTATGAGCGAAAGCTTCGACGGACTTAAACATTCTAAACCCTT
>JAHKZS010000136.1 GCA_020626545.1 bacterium | reverse complement strand
TTCATCAAAGCTGTAAAGCTTAGCGCCGTAGCCTGCTTTTTTTACGGCGGATATTATCTTTTTAGAATTAGTTTTAGTTTCGTCGTATTCGGTTTCCATCGAGTTAGTAAGTAAATTAACATTGACGTTTTCTACTCCGTCTAATTTGCTCACAGCTCTGGTAACTGCCGCGCTGCACGCTGAACAGCTCATGCCTGTAATACTGAATTTTTCATTTTTCATAATTTAACGGCCTTTCTGTAAAAAATCCGCCTAATCCCTTAATATGTTAAAATATTATCATAGTATTTTTTTAAAGTCAACTAAAAAAGACTTGCTCAATTAATGAACAAGTCTTTTAGATTTAACTGGCGTTTTTAATTTGCAATCTTAATTTATCCGAGATCATCGCGATAAATTCGCTGTTTGTGGGCTTACCTCGTTCATTATGTATAGTATAACCGAAGTAAGAGTTCAATACGTCAACATCGCCTCTGTCCCAAGCTACTTCGATAGCGTGACGAATAGCTCGTTCTACTCTGGACGAAGTTGTTTCGTATCTTTTAGCTACACCGGGATAGAGCTGTTTTGTTACAGCGTTAATTATTTCGGGATTTTCAATCGACATTATTATAGAATCTCTCAGATAATTGTAACCCTTAATATGCGCCGGAACGCCGATTTCGTGAAGTATTTCGGTTACTTTTACTTCAATACCGAATGAGTCGTAGATACGGTGGATAGAATTGCTGTTTTTGTCCTTGTTAAGTAAAGTAATAATATCCTCACAAATTGACTCGAGATTATAGGGCTTTAGAGCATAATAACTCGCTCCTGCGTTCATAACCTCTCGCTCAAGTGCCTCGCTCGAAAAAGAAGCTGAAACGATTAAAAGAGGTAGATCTATATCTTTCTTTTTTAGTTCCCTCATTACGCCTAATGCGTCTATTCTGGTCATAAATAAATCCATTATAACCGCGGCAGGGGATTCGTCAATTATTTTTAACAATAGTTTTTCCCCGTCTTTCGTACAAAATACAGGAGAGATATTGTACTTTTCGAATGTTTTTATATCTTCGTCTGAGAGTAAATTTTTATCTTCTGTAATTAGTACTTTTAATTCATCGTTCATTTTTATTACCTCCGTAGATTTGTTTTGCGAATTAATACTACCATAAATTGTCAAAATTGGCAATAGTTTCCAAAAACTTTTTTAAAAAAATTATTTTTAAATTGTTCTCAGAGGTAAAATAATCACATATTCTACAATATATTGTTGTTATGTTCAATAAACGACACTATATATCGACATTTTATGTAGTCCGCCTTAACGGCGGACTTTATAAATTTACGCTAACTCATATTCTTGTTGAGCATATTTTCAATAAATATACCGTAACCCTTTTTACAATCGTTAAGAAACACATGGGTAAGCGCGCCCGCGAGTTTTCCGTTTTGTAATATTGGGCTTCCGCTCATACCTTGTACTATTCCTCCGGTTGAGTTTAAAATTCTTTTATCTTTTATTTCAACGACAAAATTTCTGTTGGATTTATTGTTGTCATTACAGATATTTATTATTTCTATATCGTATTGTTTAGGAGTAGTACCATTAATTGTAGTTATAAGAACAGCTTTACCTGGTTTAATATCGGAACTACTGGATGTTTTTATAAAATCTTTTTTATTTATATTTACAGTATTTCCGTAAATTCCTATAGGAGAGTTTGTCTTTATATTACCGATAGTTGTATCGGTAAAAAATCCA
>JAHKZS010000135.1 GCA_020626545.1 bacterium | reverse complement strand
TTACAGAGGCATAACTTGTGACTGTTACCTTTTTTGTTTTGACATTATTAACGGTACTATTAGTTGTTTTGTCTTTAATGTCATTCGGCATACCATAAGTTTTACCGTTAAAGGTAGTAACGTTATAATAATCATTAATGTTATCGTCACCGGGATGAATTTCAAGACCTAATTCTGTGATAGTATAAGTAGTACCAAGGGGGATGTCCTTGATAGCTTCAGTTGAACCTTCATCATCAGTTACAAGAATATTAACGACATTGTTTTTATCATTAGTAAGTTTAAAAGTCCAACCTCCGAGTAATGCGTCTCCATTGAAGCCGTCTGCTGTTGAGGTAACGTCCTTGTTGATTATTAGACTTCCTTTAAGTTCAATTTTACTTTGGAATATAGGAAAATATGCTACCGTATCATCAGCCTTGTAAGCCATATCTACCATAGTCTGTTTATCATTGCTCTTAGATTGATAAACCTTATCAGAGCCTTTTATATAACCTTTTGGCGTTTTGGTTATTCTTACATAATAAGTTACGCCGTTATTTTTTTCTCGGTCTGCTAAGTTAACATCAGATGTAACCTTTATCTTTCCTTTTGCTGTGAGCGAAGCGGAGATATGTTGGTTGATATAATCTGTGTTATTATCATTATGATTTACTACAGTAAGTTTAATTTCATCTTTATAAGTCTTTAAAGATGTGAATTTAGCCTGAGATGTGGCGGTGTATTTGCCGTTTGTTTTATCTAAAGGTAATTTAACATTATGATTTGAGTCTGTTCTATCTTTTTTAGCTTTGGAAATATCTTCGTATAATCTTGTGTTTTTTCTTCCATTATTTAAAAGTTTGTCCAACGGCTTCTTTTCGTCATTCATTAGGCTAAGAATATCCTTAGCCGCGTTTTGTACCGCTGTTACTCTTTCCTTGCTGTAGGTGTTCTTTATTTTGTAGATATTAGATTTCTTTCCGTTCTTAACTGAGTATGGTGCGGAAACATTACGGATGCCCTGAACATAATCCCAGTCGAGTAGTAAGGCGGCGTAATAATAAGGGCTGGATTTTGATGTTCCTCCGTTAGCTTTTGCGTAAGCGAACGTAGCGGCCAACGCTTTCTTAATTTTCTTGTGCTTACTGTTATTTAATTTTTTCCAGTAATCAGCGTTTACACCTTTATCTTCAAAATAGTAATCATCACCGTTAATTACTACTCCTGGCTGAATACACCATACTGTTGTGTTCTTGTTGTTTTCAGTGTTATGAGCATATTCATACTCTACCGCTCCCCAAGATTGAGGATAAGTAATTTTCTTTCCGTTGATTTGGTTTGTGAAGGTGTAAGGAAATTCCGATTCGATAAATCTTAAACAGTAACTCTTATCGCTCCATATCTTGTATGTCGTGTTACCTTTTGAGTCTTTCTTTTCGGTTTTCACCTTTGCTGTTGTAGCTGATGTAGCCGTTTTGTCTGTTGTTGCAGCGGTTACTCCAATAATAGAAAAACTACTGAGAGCTACGAGTATAGCAAGTAAGATTGATATACTCTTCTTTGTTATTGATAATCTTTTCATAATTAATTCCTCCTTTATTTTTTGAAAAGATGTGTGAATATATATAAAAACCGTTATACGTTCTCGAGTTACGCATAACGGTTAGAATTTTATATATTTATTATTTAATCAAAAAAACCAGGCAACCATTCGCCACTAGTTGAAGTAGATTCTTGCTCTCCTGAATTTGTCAACAGCTCTTGTTGTTCGTATATGAGCGGTTCAAATTCCGGTTTAATGTATTCCTTTTTCATGTAATCATTCCTTTTGTTCAAAATTTTTGTTATATA
>JAHKZS010000134.1 GCA_020626545.1 bacterium | reverse complement strand
TATGTGATCTCGCTGAGCTTTTTAGCGTTTTTGACCTTGCGTGGGTCGGCGGTATAAACTCCGTCGACGTCAGTGAAGATCTGGCATTTGTCCGCATTGAGGCTTGCGGCTATCGCCACGGCGCTTGTGTCCGAGCCGCCGCGCCCGAGAGTTGTAATATCGTCGTATCTCGATAATCCCTGGAATCCCGCCACGATAACAATACATTTCTTATCGAGCTCCTTACGGATACGGTTGGGGATAACTCTCTTGATACGAGCCGAGGTATGAGCCGAGCTGGTCTGGAAACCTGCCTGCCATCCTAACAGCGATACTACAGGGTAGCCGAGCTTTTCAATAGCCATAGCTAAAAGCGAGATACTAATCTGTTCGCCCGCCGATACGAGCATATCACGCTCTCTCTTAGAGGCTTTGGGGTTAATCTCGTTACCCTTAGCGATAAGGTCGTCCGTTGTATCGCCCTGGGCGGATACTACTACGACGACGTCGTTGCCTTTATCGTAGGTTTCCGTTACGATGTTCGCGACGTTGAAAACGCGCTCAGCGTCCGCGACGGAACTACCTCCGAATTTCTGTACAATTAAACTCATTTTTTTACTCCTTTAAAATTACCTATTTATTAAATGAATTATAAATCGCTTATTCTAATCTTGGAAAGAACCTTAACGCCCTTTCTCTCGAGTTTCTGAATGTTGTTCTCGATATCGGCTATGGTCATAAGGTCGGTAGCTACGGCAAGCTCTTTATCTTTAGCTATAACGTAAACGTTGCCGAAAATCTCGTTAACCATATCTTCAGCCTCGGGACTGTCTAAGCGGAGGTACATTCTTGTCCTCGATTCATTATATGGTAAAACGCTCTCATTGTTGCTGTCTGCCCAGAAAATATATTTTCTTTCGTTAAGATGCATACAGCTGTCTATAATATCGGCTACTACAGCCGAAGCGGTCGGTAATGAACCCGCGCCCTTTCCGTAGAAAAGTACGTCATCGGTACAATCGCCGCGTACCATAATGCCGTTGAACTCGTCGCTGATGTTGGCGAGTTGGCTCTTTTCGCCTATAAGCATAGGAGCTACATAAATATCAATCTTGCCGTTATCGAGCTTCTTAACGTCGCCGATAAGCTTAATTACGCTCTTGTACTCCGCCGCGTAAGCAACGTCGCGCAGGCTGATTTTTGTGATACCTTCGGTGTGGATATTGTCGGGATAAATATGTTTTCCGTAAGCGAGCGACGCTAAGATACAAATCTTTCTGCAAGCGTCGTGACCTTCTACGTCAGCCTCGGGGTTCCTCTCGGCGAAACCTAAATCCTGAGCGAGCTTTAGAGCGGTATCGAATTCCATACCCTCGTCGATCATCTTAGAGAGGATAAAGTTTGTAGTGCCGTTTAAGATACCGGCGATTTCTTTTACATTATTAGCTACTAAGCACTGTACTAAAGGACGGAGAATAGGTATTCCGCCGCCTACCGACGCCTCAAAGAAGAAGTTGGCGTTGTTGTTTTTAGCTATCTCGATAAGCTCAGCGCCCTTAGCCGCGACTAATTCCTTGTTGGAAGTAACTACGCTTTTACCGGCTTTAAGTAAATCCTTTGTAAAGTCGTAAGCGGGATGTATTCCGCCCATAACTTCCGCTACTACTCGGATTTCAGCGTCGTTAAGTATATCGTTAAAGTCCTTAGTAAAGCGATCCGCTAAAGGAGAGTCCGGGAACTCGCGTAAATCTAAAATCTTTTTGATGTAAATTTCTTCACCTAAGCTCTCGAAGAGCTTTTTCTTATGTGTTGTGATAATATTAGCGACACCTGAGCCTACAACTCCGTGTCCCATAATAGCTACCTGTATCATTTATTCCACCCTTTCTTAAAAGAAAAACTTATTCATTTCCTTCGTCTTCAACAATATCTTCGCCGTCTCCGCCGCCATCGTCTCCGGAATCGTCGTTGTTATTACTGTTGCTGTTGTTATTGTTGTTATTATTACTTGAACCGCTGTTACTGCTTCGGCTGCTGTTGCCGCCTCCGCCATCGTCGTCATCGCCGTCATCATTCGAACCTGAGTAGTAGTCATCGTCGTCATCGTCATAATCGTTATAACCGTAGTTGTTTCCGGCGTAATAATCGACGTACGATGAGCTTCCCGACGGAAGTTTTTTAGAGTTGTAATAACCTACGTATCTTCCGTCTGTCGCGTGACCGACGTTGTACACACTGCCGTTGGAAGCGTTGAAGTTAGCCTTAACAATATTGGCAGGTTTAGTATATTCTTTTTTATCTTTATTCTTTAGGTAATGACCCATAACGTCGCTGAACAGTACTGTAGCTGTTCGCTGACCTGTTCCCGAAATCGTCCTCGGACTGTCGAAACCTGTCCATACCGCAAGAGAAGCGTAAGGGCTTAATCCGCAGAACCACGAGTCTTTATCGGAGTCGGTAGTACCTGTTTTTCCTATAATATCCCATCCGTCAACTCTCGCGTTAGCCGCGTTGGTATGAGCGCAGTAGGTTATATTGTAATGAAGCAGTCTGTTCATTATATAAGCTGTGTCGGGGGAGTAGGATGTTTTAGGAACTACATCTCTGTTGTCTATAATTATGTTGCCGTCTGAATCGGTTACATAATAGTAGGTGTAGGGCTTGTAGTATTTACCGCCGTTACCCATATAAGTAAACGTAGCCGCCATTTCTCTTACGGTAACTCCGCCTGTAAGACCGCCGATGGAAAGTCCGCCGGTGTTGCTCTTGTCTTTTACGTCGAGGTGTTCGAAACCTTGGAGAGTGACTACCTGGTTGTAAGCGGCTTCGGGAGTTATCATATTCATAACCTGAGCCGCGGTCGCGTTAGCCGACCACTCTATAGCGTCGGGAAGAAGCATATTTCCTTTATAACTTCTGTACCAGTTATTTGGTCCCGCTACATACTCTCCGTTTACTACTTTGTATTTAGGAAGAGCTTCGTCCTTTACAACCGAACTGTAATTGAGCTTGCCTTTTTCTATAGCGTATGGATAAACTACTACGGGCTTAATCGAAGAACCCGGCTGTAGTACAGACTGAGTAGCTCTGTCGAATACGAGGTTCTTGGTTTTTTCCTGAGAGGAACCTGTTGTCGCGATAACCGCTCCGTCCATACCTATCATCGTAGCCGCGCATTGCATACCCTTGTCGTAAGAGGTGTTGATATTTTTAGCCGCGTTTTCAAGATAAGACTGGGTTTCTCTGTCCATAGCGGAGTAGATTTTAAGTCCCTCGGTAAATATCTTATTTGAAGCCGCCTTTTCGCTGATGTTGTAGTATGTGGCGAGGTCTGCCTGTAAATCTCTCTGAAGCTCGTCCATATACCAGTTCTGGATTTTGCTTCCGATATTTTTCTTATTGCTCTTTTTAAATCCGACGAACGTCATCTTTTGTGATTCTTTTAAAGCTTCGTCGTATTGCTGATTAGTGATAATCTTTTGATCCAGCATTTCCGAAAGCACAAGCTCACGGCGTTTTTTGTTGTTCTCGGGGTGATAAAGCGGATTGTATTTACTCGGGTTCTGTGTAATACCCGCTATAGCCGCGCATTCGGCAAGCGAACATTTTTGAATATTTTTTCCGAAATAAAGGTTTGCCGCTGATTGTACTCCCTGGCAGTTATTACCGTAGTTAACTACGTTTAAGTAAGCCTCAAGAATCTCGTCCTTGGTGTATTCGGTTTCAAGCTTCAGGGCTTTAATAATCTCCCTCAGCTTACGGTTTAAGGAAACCTCGTTGTCGTCCGAAATATTTTTTATAAGCTGCTGGGTTAATGTGGATCCGCCGTAGCTTGAATCACCGCTGGTGAGATGAAGGATAGCGCCGAAAGTACGGTTAAGGTCTACACCGTGGTGCTCGGTAAAACGCTTGTCCTCGATAGCTATCTGAGCTCGCTTCATATTTTCGGGAATATCGTTGAAGTTAACCCATACTCTGTTCTCGGATGAGTAAAGAGATTTATATTTTTTGTACTTACCTTTTTTATTTTTAACGTAAATAAAGCTGGTTTGATTTACCGATTTAGCTCGGAGGTTTATGCCTGTGGGCTCTGAGGCGATTTTCGCGACATATACCGAAAGCGATATGCCGACAATCGTTCCCGCAATAATCAGTACCATTAGCAGGGTGAAAAGAATTCGGCCAAGAGCTTTTAAGCATCTTTTCGCTCCGTTTTCATGTGCGATATTATTATTTTCTCTACCCGTAAATTTACTTATATCTGTTTCACGCATAGGAATTCTCCTTAATTAAATATTAAATTTCTATACATTTTTACAAACTTACACACTATTCCATAACATTTTAACATAAAAGCGAAAAAAAATAAACCTTTTACAGTAATTTTCTTTTCATTATATATAGAGATTTTTTTAAGCGTGATGTTGTAAATTGTATGTATATTACCGATAATTCGGATAAAACTATGTATAAAATTATTTTTTGGACATAGGAAGTGCTGAAATGAAGAAAATGATAATAATAACGGGAGTAATTGTTTACAGCTTATTCGCGGCAGCGATGATCGCGGATTCTAAAGAACCTGAATGCGCCGTCGAACGCGTCTCCGCCGAACCCTATGTGGTTGAAACTGTGAAATCCGCTGAAAAAACGGATAGATATGTTGTGAAAATTGTAGACAAAAAGATAGCTGTCGAGGATATAGAAAGCGGCAAAATTATTAGAATAACCGAAACTCTCGCCTCAACCTTGCCCGACGGCGACAGAAAATTGCTTAAGAAAGGGATAAAAGTAAAAAACGACAAACAGCTCAGGTCGCTTTTAGAGGACTTTTGCAGTTGATTTTTAGGCATATAACCCCCTTTGTATAAAAATAATCATTGACTATTTACAACACATATAGTAAAATTATAAAGAATAGAGTTTATTATGAGTTACTATGAGATTTTGTACTCTTTTACTTTATAGGAAACTGCTTTGCAGCGCTGTAAAAAATTTGCAAGATAACTGAAAATAACAATAGCAAAGGCTCCTATAAAGCAACAACATTTTTATTCTCAGCTAAGTTTGCTGTTGCGCGGCAACGAGCTATGAGTATCGAAATGCGCGCAAAGCGCGCCTTTATTGTTAGGATTATTATTCTTAAAAAGGGGGATACATAATGATTTCAACCGTAATTAACGAACAACTTAATTTAGAATTTCCTATCTTTCAGGGAGGTATGGCTTGGGTGGCCGACGCTTCTTTGGCGGCGGGTGTAAGTAATGCCGGCGGACTCGGTATTATCGCGGCTATGAACTCTAACGGAGAACAGCTCCGCGCCGAGATTAAAAAGTGTAAAGAGCTTACCGATAAGCCTTTCGGCGTAAATATTATGCTGATGAGTCCTTTTGCCGACGAGGTTGCCGACGTCGTTGTCGAGGAAGGAATTAAAGTTGTTACCACAGGCGCGGGCAATCCCGGTAAATATATGGATAAATGGACCGGCGCGGGAATTAAGGTTATACCCGTTGTACCGTCTACCGCTTTGGCGAGAAGAATGGAAAAGCTCGGAGCTTTCGCCGTTATCGCCGAGGGCGGAGAGAGCGGCGGCCACGTGGGCGATTTAACCACAATGGCGCTCGTACCCCAGGTTGTAGACGCTGTAAATATCCCCGTTATCGCCGCGGGCGGTATCGCTGACGGACGACAGGTAGCGGCTTGCTTTATGCTCGGCGCTTCGGGCGTTCAGGTCGGTACGCGTTTCTTGGTTGCTAAGGAATGTACAATCTCTCAGGAGTATAAAGATAAAATTTTAAAAGCTAAAGATATAGATACCGTAGTTACAGGTAAACGCTTAGGACATCCTGTCCGTTGTATTAAGGGAAGTTATACCCGTGAGTATACTAAGATGGAATACGACTCGACCACTTATTCCGACGAAGAACTCGAAGCTAAGGGCGCGGGCGTACTTCGACTTGCCGCGAGAGAGGGCGACGTTAAAAACGGTTGCGTACTTGCGGGTCAGGTCGCGTCTATGGTAACTAAGGAAGAACCCGCCAGAGATATAATCGTGGATTTATTCACTAAGGCGGAGGAAGTATTAGGCGGTGCGGAAAAATGGGTAAAATAGCCTTTGTTTTCTCAGGACAGGGAGCTCAGTACACAGGAATGGGTAAAGAGCTTTACGATAATTCTAAAGCGGCTAAGGCTGTTTTTGATATGGCGGACAGTATCCGTAAAGGAACTTCCGCTCAGTGCTTCGAAGGTACTAAAGAGGAGCTTTCCGTTACCGTAAATACTCAACCGTGTGTGTTTACGGCTGATTTAGCAGCGGCTAGAGCTGTAGTCGAAAAGGGTATTAAGCCCGATTATGTCGCGGGCTTTTCGCTCGGAGAAATTGCCGCGCTGGCGTTCTCGGGAATGCTCAGCGACGAGGAAGCCTTTAAGCTCGTTTGTAAACGAGGAGAGCTTATGGATAAGGCTGCTAAGGCTAACCCCGGAGCGATGCTCGCGGTTCTGAAACTTCCCGCCGATAAAATCGAGGAAATCTGCTCTAAGTTTTCCGATACATATCCGGTAAACTACAACAGCCCAGCTCAGACGGTAGTCGCTACCAAGGAAGAAAACGTCGACGCTTTAGTCGAAGCGTTTTCGGCTGAAAAGGGCAGAGCTAAGAGGCTCGCGGTAAGCGGAGCGTTCCATTCTCCGTTTATGGCTGAGGCGGCTGACGGACTGATGGAATATATGAACTCGGTTGAGTTTAACGCTCCCGAAATCCCAGTGTATTCCAACTATACCGCTAAGCCCTACGAGGGCGATTACAAAGCGCTCGTAAAAGCTCAAGTCGAGAATCCTGTACGCTGGCAGAGTATTATCGAAAACCTCACGAGTGAGGGAGTAGATACTATTATTGAAGTCGGCGTCGGAAAAACACTTACAGGTTTAACAGGCAGAATTAATAAGGAAATAAAAGCCGTAAAGGTCGAGAATATCTCAGACCTTGAGGCGCTCGATATTTAAAGGAGAAAGCTATGAATTTTAAAAGTAAAGTTGCCGTTGTTACAGGCGGATACAGCGGAATCGGACGTTGCGTATGCGAAAAGCTCGCTTCTTTGGGAGCTGATATCGCGATTGTAGGTATAGGCTCCGAGGACGATAAAAACGCCTCTACAGAGGCCGTTAAGGCATTAGGCGTAAAGGTTAAGGCTTACGACTGCGACGTAAGCGATTTCGCCGCGAGCGAAGCTGTTATAAAGGAAATTATTTCCGAATTCGGAAAGATTGATATCCTTGTAAATAACGCCGGTATCACGCGCGATAAGCTTATGCTCAATATGCCCGAGGCTGATTTTGACGCGGTAATTAACGTTAACTTAAAGGGCGCGTTTAATATGACTAAGCACGTATATAAGCCCTTTATGCGCCAGAGAAGCGGACGTATTGTAAACGTGGCTTCTATCGTAGGAATTAACGGTAACGCAGGACAGGCTAACTATTCAGCTTCCAAGGCGGGCGTTATCGGACTTACTAAATCCGTAGCGCGCGAGCTCGCGGCTCGAGGCGTTACAGTAAACGCCGTAGCTCCGGGTTACATCGACACCGCTATGACTCAGGCGTTATCCGATAAGATTAAGGACGAAATCGCTTCCTCAATCCCGATGAAGCGCAGAGGAGTTCCCGAGGACGTCGCTAATGTAATCGCGTTCTTATGCAGCGATTACGCTTCATACGTAACAGGTGAAGTAATAAGAGTTGACGGCGGTATCGCAATGTAGCAAAAGCGCTGCGCAAAATAAGGAGTACGGCGAGTGCGCTCTTAGCGCGAGACGTACGACTGGTTTGGGCTGGGTGAGCTTTTACATTGCAACCGATAATTGTATACATACATTTAGAAAGGCAAAAATTATGAGACGAGTAGTTGTTACAGGCGTAGGCGCTGTTACACCTGTCGGAAATGATGTTCCGACAATGTGGAAAAATATGCTTGACGGCGTTTGCGGTATTGATAAAATCAAGAAATTTGATACGGATAATCTCGCCGTTAAAATCGCGGGCGAGGTTAAGGATTTCGATCCGACCACTGTTGTGGAAAAACGTGATTTAAGAAAAACCGATATGTACACGATTTTCGCTTTAGCCGCCGCTAAGGAAGCGGTCGAGGACAGCGGAATTATCGGCACGGTAGACGAAAAACGTCTCGGCTCATACATAGGAGCGGGTATCGGAGGACTTTATTCTTTCGTAGAGAATACCCAGAACTTAATCGAAAAAGGACCTCGTAAGGTTAGCCCTCATTTTATCCCTAAAATGATTGGTAATATCGCTACCGGACAGGTCGCTATTAAATATAAAGCCAAGGGTGTAAGCCTTTCGGTTATGTCAGCTTGCGCTACAGGCGCAAACTCTATCGGAGAAGCCTTCCACGCTGTTAAGGACGGTTACGCTGACGCGGTTATCGCGGGCGGCGCGGAGTATGTTGTACATCCGCTTACTATCGCCGGCTTCTCTAATATGAAGGCTCTCTCTACTACAGAAGATCCTAAGAAAGCCTCTATTCCGTTCGACGTTAAACGTAACGGCTTCGTAATGGGCGAGGGCGCCGGTGTGCTTATTCTCGAGGAATACGAACACGCTAAAGCCCGCGGCGCTAAGATTTACGCCGAGATTTCGGGTTACGGAAATACCTGTGACGCTCACCACGTAACAGCTCCCGAACCGAACGGCGAAGGACTTGCCGAGGCGATAAGAATCGGCTTTGAGGAAGCGGGCGTTACTGACGAGGATGTAGTTTACTTAAACGCTCACGGAACCTCAACTCCGATGAACGATAAAACCGAGACAATGGCGGTTAAAGCCGCTTTAGGCGAAAAGGCTTACGATATAAGCATAAGCTCCACAAAGTCTATGACAGGTCATATGCTCGGAGCTACGGGCGCGATAGAGGCAATTGTTTCCGTAATGGCGCTTAAGGACGGAATGGTTCCGCCGACAATCGGCACAGATGAAGTCGATCCCGAATGTGACCTCGACTACACTCTCGGTAAGCCTAAAAAGCGTGATTTAACCGTAAGCGCGAGTACAAACCTCGGCTTCGGCGGTCACGATACCTGCCTTGTGTTTAAGAAGATATAGGAGATAGGAGACATTAAAATGATAGATATTGAAACTCTGAAGGAATATATAAAAGTTTTAGAGGACTGCTCTTTAGCGGAAATCGAAATCAGCGACGAGGAGGATTCTATCCGTCTCGCTAAGCCGAGCGCGGATTCTCCCGTAGTAGCTTTTTCGGCTCAGGGCTCAGCTCCTCAGACCCAGTCTTCGGCGCCCGCGGCTGCTGTTTCGTCAGCTCCCGCGGCTTCGGGCAACGCTATTAAAAGCCCAATGGTAGGCGTATTTTACGCCGCTCCCGCTCCCGACAGACCGCCTTTCGTAAGCGTAGGCGATACAGTCAACAAGGGCGACGTGGTCTGCATTATCGAGGCTATGAAGATTATGAACGAAATCACCGCCGATAAAAGCGGTACAATCACCGAAATATTAGTGGAAAACGGAGATGTCGTAGAATACGACCAGCCGTTATTCAATATCGGTTAAGAGGTAAGTTATGAATCAGGAAGAAATTAAAAAGATTATACCCCATAGAGATAATATGCTTCTCGTTCAGGAAGCCGAGAAGGTTGACGATACAACCTCACGCGGTAAGTATACCGTAAGCGGCGACGAGTTCTTTTTAAAGGGACATTTCCCCGGCAACCCTGTTGTCCCGGGAGTAATTCTCTGCGAAATGATGGCTCAGTCGAGCTGCGTAATGCTCGCGGATAAGTGCGCCGGAAAAACTCCCTATTTTACGAAAATGGATAACGTTAAATTCAAGGGTATGGTAAAACCGGGCGATACTCTCGAGAGCGAATGTGTGCTTACGAGAAGCCGCGGAAATTTCTATTTTATCAGCGCTAAAGGTTACGTTAACGGTAAGCTTTGCGTGAGCGCGGACTTTAGTTTTGTGTTAATGTAATTTTGGATGTGAAATAATGTTTAGTAAAATATTAGTTGCTAACCGAGGCGAGATCGCGGTTCGTATTATCCGCGCCTGTCGTGAGATGGGAATTGATACCGTAGCGATTTATTCCACCGCCGACAAGGACTCAATGCACGTTCAGATGGCGGACGAGAGTTATTGCGTAGGCGGAGCCAGAGTAGCCGACAGCTACCTTAATATGCCTGCTATCTTAACAGCGGCGGTAGAGAGCGGAGCTCAGGCTATCCACCCCGGTTACGGACTTCTTTCCGAAAACGCTAAGTTTGTAAAGCTTTGTGAGGAATGTAATATTGAGTTTATCGGTCCCACTTCCGAGATGATTAGTCTTCTCGGCGATAAGGATATGGCCCGAAAAACTATGCGTGACGCGGGAGTACCCGTTACCCCGGGTACAGACGTACTTGAGGACGTCGAGTCCGCTAAAGTTCTCGCCGAGGAAGTCGGATATCCGCTTCTTATTAAGGCTCGCTCCGGCGGCGGCGGACGAGGTATACGCCTTGTAAGTTCGCCCGATGAATTTGAAAACGCTTATAACAGCGCCTTTGCCGAGGCTGAATCCGCTTTCGGCGACGGAGCGTTATACATAGAAAAATTCCTGAAGCCTGTAAAACATATCGAAATGCAGCTTCTCTGCGATAAGCACGGTCACGCTATCTGCTTAGGCGAGCGTGAGTGCTCTGTTCAGCGCCATAACCAGAAGCTTATTGAGGAAAGCCCCTCACCGTCTATCTCCGAGGAAACGAGAAAGGCTATGATGGAAGCGGCGGTAAAAGCCGCTCACGCCGTAAACTATAACTCGGTCGGAACGGTAGAGTTCCTGTACGACAGCGAAGGTAATTTCTATTTTATGGAAATGAATACAAGGCTCCAGGTTGAACACGGCGTAACCGAAATGGTTACGGGTATGGATATCGTCCAGTGGCAGATTCGAGTTGCCGCGGGTATCGAGCTTAACCGCACACAAGAGCAGGTCTATTTCCACGGTCACGCGATTGAGTGCCGTATTAACGCCGAGGATCCCGATAACAACTACCGTCCCTCGTGCGGAAAGGTTACGGCTTTGCACGTTCCCGGCGGTTCGTTCGTAAGATTCGACACCGCGCTTTTCCAGGACTACGTTATCCCGCCGTTTTACGATTCTATGATAGGCAAGGTAATTGTTCAGGGAAGAACAAGGGAACTCGCTATCAGAAAGATGAAGATGGCGCTGTCCGAGCTTAACGTTAGAGGCGTTAAGGTTAACCGTGATTTAATGGTAGATATACTCTGTGACGAGGAATTTGTCGACGGAAGCTATACCACCGATTTTATGGAAGATTTCGAGAAACGCAAATAAGTTATTAAATAAGTAAAGGATTATTTAGATGGATTTATTTACTTTTATGAAACCTAAAAACGAGCTTGAAAGCAGTGACGAAAAGGACGTTAAAAAGCCTTTTGTCCCAGACGAGATGTGGAAGAAATGTCCCGAATGCGGAACTCTGCTTTTAACCACCGATATTGAGGAAAATCTTCGTGTATGTTCTAAATGTAACTACCATTTCCGCCTTAACGCGCGCGACAGAATTAATATGACCGCCGATAAGGATACTTTCGTTGAGATGGATGCGGATTTCGAGAGTACAAATATTATCGACTTTCCCGATTACGATGAAAAGCTCGAGAAAAATAAAAAGAAAAGCGGCGAAAAGGAAAGCGTAATCTGCGGTACTTGTAAGCTCGGCGGAATTGATATCGTAATTGTAAGTATGAATTCCGAGTTTATGATGGGTTCCATGGGTACTGTTACGGGAGATAAAATTACCCGCGCGTTCGAGTACGCTACCGAGCATAAGCTCCCGATTGTCGTATTCACTGTATCGGGCGGAGCGAGAATGCAGGAGGGTATCTTATCCCTGATGCAGATGGCTAAAACCTCGGGCGCCGTTAAAATGCACAGCGACGCGGGACTTCTCTATATAACCGTTCTTACCGACCCGACTTCGGGCGGTGTAACGGCTTCTTTCGCTATGGAGGGCGATATTATCTTAGCCGAGCCCAAGGCGCTTATCGCGTTCGCTGGCCCGCGCGTTATCGAGCAGACTATACGCCAGAAGCTTCCTAAAGACTTCCAGACCGCTGAATTTGTACTGCAAAAAGGTTTCGTAGATAAAGTAGTAGACAGGCGTTATCTTAAAGAAACGCTTACCCATCTTTTAAAAATACATAATTACGGGGAGGTCGAAAAGTAATGAGCGCTTTTGAAAAAGTCGCTGCCGCGCGCAGTACAAAAAAACTGACCTCCGTAGATTATATAAACGCGCTGTTCGGCGAGAGCTTCGTCGAGCTTCACGGCGATAGAAATTACAGCGACGATAAAGCCGTAGTAGGCGGAGTCGGAATGTTAAACGATATGCCCGTTACGGTTATCGGCTTAGAGAAGGGTAGAAATACCTTCGAGCGTATGGAGCGTAACTTTGGAGCGGCTCATCCCGAGGGCTACCGAAAGGCTTTACGCCTTATGAAACAGGCTGAAAAATTCCACCGTCCCATCCTTACCTTTGTCGATACGAGCGGAGCTTTTTGCGGAATCGGCGCCGAGGAAAGAGGCCAAGGACACGCTATCGCTACTAACTTAATGGAGATGATGGCGCTTAAAACTCCTGTGCTCGCTATTTTTATCGGCGAGGGCGGTTCCGGCGGAGCTATAGCTCTCGCGGTCGCGGACGAGGTTTGGATGATGGAAAACGCGGTTTATTCGGTAATTTCGCCCGAGGGCTGCGCAAGTATTCTTTGGAAAGACAGTTCCAAGGCTCCCGAAGCGGCTGAGTGTCTGAAGCTTACCGCCAAGGATTTATTCGAGCTCGGCGTAATCGAGCGTATTTTACGGGAACCCTCGAACGATGACAGAAAAATGTTCGAAAGCTTAAAGCTTCTTATCTGCCGTACTTTTGAGAAAAATCTCTCGATTCCCGGCGATGAACTCGCTAAAATGAGATATAATAGATTCAGAAAAATTGGAAAACAAGACGACTGATAAAAAAAACGAATAAAAAATTAACCTCAACCTATAATAAGGTTGAGGTGTTTTTTATGCTTAATTATCTTTACGATATGCCCGAGGACGTAAAGTCCGAGCTTGGTAAAAACTTTTGCGCTATGAAATATATCCACAGTCTGCCCGAGAAAAAACGTAAGAAAGTTATACAGAAGGCTTCTAAAATGAGCCCTAACGAGCTTAAAAACTATGTGTCCTATTTAGGACGGTTTATTTAAGCTCTTAATATTCTTTAAACGAATTATACGCTTTTTGATAAGAAGATAAGCCGACGGAATCAACGTGATTATTCCTATAAACGCGCTGTATCTTCCGAAAAATACCGACGTTCCGCATGCTAAAGCTACGCCTATGTGGAAGTACAAGAGTGTAAGCCCGAAAACTCTTATCTTAGTAATTCTGCTCTTGTCCTTATCGATTATGTATTCTATAAGCGCGGTAGCGAACTGGCGGTAATTGTTACTAGAGAATATTGTCGAACTCGAGTAACCGTCAATGTACTCAAACGCCGTCCATTGAAACGCCGTCGCGAAAAAGATAGGGTAGAGGCTTATTAAAAAATTAGCGTTTTTAGGTAAAAACGCGAGTATTATAAAAGCGGTAATGTCTATAACAATACTGATTTCGTCCGAATGAACTCTGAGTTTTTTCGGAATGACTACCGCCGACGCGAATCCCGCCATATAAAGCAGCGCGGCGATTATTCTTAGTATCAGTGTCTCGAAGTCGCAGTATACAAGGTTATAGACTATTCCTATTAAATTTAATGTCTGGGCGTTGCCGAATATCTCGCCGAGATTACATACCGCGAACCCGCCGAATATTCCGCCTGCAATCGCCATATTGTAGTGCATAAAATTAGTCGTCTTTATTTTCATACGTATATTATACAACTTTATGAATTAAATATCAAATTAACGGTGACTTTAACACGTTCGCTCTACCTAAATTGCTAATTAAAAAGCTCCCTTTCTGAATCTGTCAAGCGAAAGTAGACAATAAAAAAGTACAAATTAATCAAAACCCTGTTCGATTCTAAAT
>JAHKZS010000133.1 GCA_020626545.1 bacterium | reverse complement strand
TTAAAGATAACGAAAGTAAAAAGGGAAAAGGCGCTTCCAATCTCTTGCTTGAGAACGCCAATATGGGAACAGCTCGCGTCATAAACGGCGGACTGTACAGAGGTTCGGATGTTCATGTCGGCACAAACGCAAGCGGCCGAGTGGTGATGTCCGAATGGATGAGCCGTTATCAGACGGAGTATTTTACAGCGGACGACGCTTATACTTCCTTTGCGGATGAAAGAAAAGTTAAATCCACAATGATAACCTCATCTATATTCAGCGAGGGCGGTTTCTACGCGATACTTATTGTCGGATGCGCCGGAATTATCGGTACGATAATTCTTATTGTATATAAAAAGAGAAAGAAAAAAGCTGCGGAAGGCGGTGAAGAAAATGATTAGTACAAAAGAACATAATTTAAGAAAAGCCATTTTCTTTGCTATTAAAATGATAGCTATTATGCTGGTTGTATGTTTCTTTGTAGAATACCCCGCGCAGATGGTCGGAAAAGCGGCTGATGAGTCGAAAGTGTATTATATCTCAAAGATAAAGACGTTCCAGGCTGATTCGGAAGAAGAAGCTAAAAAGCTCTGCGAAGGCGAGGGTTATATCTGCGCTCAGAAAAACCTCAACGAAGGCACGGGCAAAGATGTTGTCTATATGGGATATAAGCTCACCGAAGACAAGAACAAGGCTCTGTACGATATAAAGCTTCTGCAAATGAACGACGGCTATCAAATCAAAGACTACAAAGAGGCTAACGAACAGCTTGAAAAGTCAAATTCGGGCGCGGCTGAAACAATGTACGCGTCGGCTACTGAATTCGCGTTTAACTACAAGAAAAAAAGCCCCAAGGCGATTGAAGCCTACGAGGGACTTAACCTTTTCAATATTCCCGAAGCGAATAACGCTAAGCTGGGAGAATATATCATAAGCAAAAAAGCGGACGCGGCTTTCTTCGCGAAGATAATCTCACGCGCGAGTACAGGCACTGTAAACGCTATAACAAGCTTCCTTTCCACAGGTCTTACACCGATGAAAAAGGAGACCGACGAGGAAACAGGCGAGAGAGTAGACGTTACCTGGGCTTCCAAGGTTAAAGAAAGCAAGCTTTGGGATATCCTCGAAGACGAGAACAGCTCCGAAGACGAACTCAACGATTACGACAAGGATTACCACGATTTAGCGGAAGCGTTTTTCAAACAGCTACAGCAGTTCACTACTCATTTCGAAAACGGTAAAGCTGGTTTTAATGAAAATAAATACGTCGATAAGGTTAAGAACGCCGACATGGATGAAGTAGTGGAGAACGCCGATAAGGCGAGCGACGCGGATAACGCGATGGCGTATGTTAACGCGTATAACTTCCTCGATGAGTACGAAGCCTATGAGGATATGCCGCTCGGCGAATATCTCGTTAAAATCGGTAAAAAAACAAGCGGAGAAGTAGATCTCAGAAAGCTCTATCCTATTTTGGACTCAATGACTTACGCTCAGCGTGAAATGGTAGGTATGGCGGGCATTATGTCGGTTATATCTAATCTCGGCGAAAACACAAAGGCCGAGGAAGCGGAGAATGTAATCGATAAAGTCAGAAATAAAATGAAAGAGCTGGTTGGATCTGAAACGGTCTCAATCTGGATGAACGCTAATCCCGAGATGGCTGATAAAAAGGTCGCGTTTACATCAGACGCTATCCGACTGCAATCCGCGGGCGATATGCTCGACGAGAACGCGACGGATAATTGGGAGGAAGCTAAGAAAACCGTAAACGATGTATTTAAATGGATTGGTATAGGAAGCTCCGCGATTACGGTACTTACATTCCTCGGGGGAAAATATGGTATCGCGGGAGCGATAGTGGCTCTTAAATCCGCGACCGCGCTTGTATCTGCCACGGCGTCATCGGTCGCTACCAAGGTGATTGCGATTTCATCAATTATCAGCGAATGGGCAGGTATATTCTCGCTGTGGATTTTAGCGGTAACTATTATTTTCTATGTCGTAACATTGATTGTCGAATATATTAAGAAGCATAAGGCTGAGAAATATACCGATATGCCCGATTTTGTGGTCGATACAAGAGAAGTAAAGGGAAACAACACAAACATTACCTACAAGGCGGTCAAGGATAACAAAGGGCGTATTGCCGACCTTAACGCCTATAAGGCTCAGCACGGCTGGGTATGTATGTATGTTTCCGATGATCCTAAATCGGGAAGCGCCATTCGCGCGGACGAGGACGGTAATATTTTTAATATTGTTTACGGCGACAGCGCTAAGGTTAAGGGCTATGATTGCGTAAGTTACTTCGGTCATGTAAATCCGGGTAACTGTAACAACGGCGCGAAGAGCGACGATGTACACGGTATTTATGTTCATTATTATACCGAAAAATCAATCAAAAACCGTCCCGTAACCACCGCCGACGGCGGAACTACTCCGGCTTCCGAGTCGAGCGATAAAACGACTGATGACGAAGATGACGACGAAAAGCTCTATTACGGAGATTTGATTGTCAGATCGGGTAAAAGCCCCGAAATCGCTAAGAGTAAGATTATCGATAAGGGCGATGGTTATCAAATAATAGACCAGAATCTTTGTCCCGAAGCCAGAAAGCTAAAGCTCAAAGAAGAACAGTACACCTATATCGGATACAAGGCAACTTCTAATCCCAAAAACGCGATTCGAGATATAAGAGTAGCTACATACAGCTCGGGCGGAAGTATCCTTTTCGGAGATGTGAGTTACTCATTCGCGGGAAGTCTCGGTTTCCCCGCGGACTCAAAGTCGGATAACAAGGATTACCCCGGCGATCTGGACGGATTATTCTATACTAAGTACGAACACGCGGGAACGCCTATCGAGGTCGGAGCCCTGCACTTAGTATCGAGCCAGGATAAAGCTAAGGCGGGCTGGGAACCGGTTACCACCTTTAGCGGACTGCCCTATAACTTTGCTACCAGTCGTTACAAACTCACGGGCAGCGGCGGTCTTGGAAGACATATGCTTCGCCACTACAGTTATACAGGTTACCTTACCAAAGAGGATAATAAATGGGAAAGCGTGAGAAGCTATCTGTATTACGAGCCTGAAGAAACCTATACCGAGGGTACAAAATACCTCTCGGGTGTATTCTTCGCGTTCGCTATGGATTCGGAGGCGGGAGCCGGTTACCATGATGCCACCGAGGCGCTTGCTACCGAGATGTTCGACAATCTGTCGGCAATGCCTAATGTCGAGGAGGCAAGCGCTACAAAGGGCGTAAACATTGCCGAATCCTTCTTCTACAGGGGTTATATCGCAGACAGTAACCAAAAATATATGCGTATGTATTATACCTGGACCTATAATCCCTACCGCGCGCTTACGGATGTTCAGGTGTTTAGGGGAGCGCCGTATCTACCGAACTTACCCTACACAATCAGTAAAGCGGTTAGTTATCCCGATAAACTCTCGGACGGTCCAAATGTAAGCGCGAGCTACGCTGCGGCGTCTGTAGCGGTTCAGCGTACCATAGATTTAGAAAAATATGTTATTAGAGCTGTCGCTCCGGAAAACGCCTATATGACTACAAACGGACTTTTGGGCTCGGACGGAGCGGACTGTGTATACGAAGGCTTTACAAGAGAGCCGCAGGGTAAGTTTAATTTCTCTGACAGCAAGTTGCCGTGGCTTCCGACTAACCTCTATGTTACGGGTCACGTAAAGGAGCGTCCGCGACTTACGCTTCACGACGTAGTTATCAGCAACACTAAGCATGACGGTAAGAGCGAAAACGGAAAAATCACCTGTGATATTTCAGGCGAAAAAACCCTCGACGGAGTTGAGGCGAGCGGAGGCTTCTCCTCGATTCAGGACTTAAAAGATCCCCACTGCCTGACCGCGTTTAATATCTCCTATCCGTCGTGGACTGATGACGAAGGAAGCGTGAGCAAGACCGACGAAGAAAACGGCAGCCATTTCCATAAAGCAGGCAAGCCTGTCTATATGTACATCAGACGCGAGAACGTAAAACAAAGATACATTTCGAGAATATTCGTCGGCGCGTCCTCGAGAGAAGATTCTAAATCTGATGACGACGACGAGCTGGAAGCTTACGACACACAGGTTGATTTGATAGCTATGCAATCAGCGCTGGAATCAGGCTCCGACGAGATGATTCATTACGATATAGCGGGCGATCAGTCGAAGTCGTGGTATAAGACCCTTAAGGCCGGAGAAAAGATTAAACCCCCTAAGAAAGGCGATCCGGCAGCCTATATCAGCGTAGCCAGAACAGACGATCCTGATAAGGCGATAAAAAGTCTTGTGCTGTATAAGTCTGACGATAAGACTGCCGCTAATCAGATAAAGATTGACGGCGCGGTATATTACTGCGCTTCCAACAAAAAATCATTTACGATGTCGAACGGAAAAAAATACTTCCTTTACTACTCACATAACCAGGGTACAGCTCCGGGTAAGCCGTTTACCGATATTGATGTCAGCGAGGATGTATTTATTTCGGGAAGAGCTACGGCTCTCGTGGTTGACAGCGCCGATGTTACCGAACTTCAGGACGGCGAGGTTGTAACCAAAAAGACTTCCAAGCCTTACGGCGATACGAGTGTCGAAAGCTTTATCCACGGAAAATACGAGGCGCAGACGGTTTATTACAACAAGATATTTACCGATTCGGGAGGTACCGCTAAAGAAGCTCAGTTAAAATTACTCGAGCAGGGTTGTACGGAATTCTGCAATATCAATCTTAACAAGGACGCGGGCGGAAAGTACATCTATTTAGGTTATCGAGGCTTTACGCTTAACGAAGATAAGATTGATATGGCGAAAACTGCCGACGCGAAAGAGGCGGAAAAAGATGCTCAGCTTCAGGAAGCGATTTACGACATAGTCTGTACCGTCGGCGAGGATTTCCATCCCGAAGGCATAATGACGGACCGTTATCAGATATACTACTCGCCTGTGGCTAAACAGGATGGAAACGGAAATCTCGTGGGCACAAACCTTAACGAAGGTACTACAGGCCCCAAGATTTATATGTACTATACCACTATGTACGCGGTAAATAACTATAACGCAAAAGCGAAAAAAGATCCTGATAAAATGCTTTCTACAACGCCGAAGGACTATTTTAAGTCACCTTTGACAAAAATCGGATTTGCTCTTAACGATTACGTTCCTTATTCTAAGGATTTAGAAGCGACAACTTCGGGCAGTAAGGCTAATAAACCTTGGGAATATGTTATGAACAGCGACAGCAAATCTCATATCGACTTAAACGAAGGCGCTGTAGCGTTTGACAGCAAGCATATGGCTACCGATAACCGTATCACGATGTTTGCTCAGCGTGATGATTACAGCGTTAAGAAATCCGCGGAAATTACAGGCGGATACAATACCGCTTTAATAACCGAAAACAAACTTTACATTACTCCTAATTAAACTTTAAACCGCGTACCTTGCGGTTAAGCAGAAAAACAGGGCTGTTTCGACAGCCCTGTAAAGTGCTTTTTAAAATAAATTTATAAGGAGGTACATTAATTATGTATTTGACTGCAAACATAATTGTTTGCGCGTGCGCTCTCGCGGGGTTTATCTACGGCGGAATTAAATTCTTCCGTCCCAGAAAGCCGCTTTACGCGCAGATGATTACGCTTTCCCTCGGTTGTATAACCTTCGGAAGACTTTTTTACATCGTCCGTCTTATGACAGGCGGTAACCTTTTGGAAAACTTCCAGCTCGGCTTTTTGGGTATTATAGGAAGCTTGATGTTCTTCTTCTCGTCCAACTTCGGAACCGTCGATTCGCTCCTTGACGATCGCTCGAAGGAGTTTAAAAAGTACAGATTAATCTCGCTCATCGCTCCCGTTGCGGCGATTGTTTTGTATATCGCTTTGTTCCTGCTTAGCGACGTTACGCTTTTATGGAAGATACTCGGAGCGGTTATGACTGTGTTTATAATTTCGACTTCCTACTTTAATCTAAAGCATCTTATTTTCCCCGATGTAGATTTCGGCGTGGTAAAATGCCTTAGACCGTATAACCTCCTCGCTTTGATTTACGAGGTTGCGATTTTTGCGGAGTGCTTCGCTATGAGCCGTAACAATGAGCTTGTAACTATTGTTTGCTGCTGTGTAATCGGTCTTATCACTATAGCGATGATTCCGTTGATTGTAAGGGGGTTTGAAAAATGGAAGGCATGATTTATATTCTCTATATTTGTATGTTCGTTCCCTTACTGCTCAGCCTTCCGCTGATTCAGAAGGCTTCGCGCTCAATTATGATTTTTATT
>JAHKZS010000132.1 GCA_020626545.1 bacterium | reverse complement strand
TAAATTGCAGTACAAATCCCCTGTCCAATTTAGAATTGAACAGGGGTTTTATTAATTGTTCTTTTTTATTGTCTACTTTCGCTTGACAGATTCATTTAATGCCGGCTTTTTTATACCCTTACCTCCGATTAATTGACATATATCCGGGTTTATTATATAATTGCCGTAAACAGAATACTCTGTTTTTTTAACGGCAAAAACAACTTAATAAGGAGAACAATATGAAAACTAAGTCTATATTATCCGTAGTGCTTTCAGCGCTTATGGTACTATCGGTTTTCTCGGTCGGATTTACGGCTCAGGCGGCTGACTCAGCTTCAGTCCTTACGGGCGAAATCCGCAACGGACAAACCGGCGATTGCGCCTGGAAATATGATACGGAAAAAGAAGAACTCACTATTTCCGGCAACGGAAAAATGGGTACCGAAGAAGAATCGGAAAAATATCCCTGGCACTATTTCAGCATTAAAAGTATCGTTATCGAAAACGGCGTTACAAATATCTCGAGCTCCGCGTTCGAGGAATGTGGTGTCGAAAAACTTACTATCGGAAACTCGGTAGAAATTATTTCGGATTATGCGTTCGCTAACTGTCAGAAACTCACGAGCGTAACTATTCCCGAAAGCGTTAAGGACATAGATTTCAAGGCGTTTTACAACTGCCGCGCGATTGAAGCTTTAACCTTAAACAAAGGTATCGAGAGAATCGGCAGCACGGCTTTTTGCGAATGTCAAAAAATCAAGAGCGTTACTCTGCCGTCATCGCTTAACAGAATCTGTTACAACGCGTTTGAATACTGCTCGGCGTTAGAAACAATCAACTTTCCGAGTAAAGAAATCACGATAGAGGCAGGCGCGTTCGACAACACCGCTTGGATGAATAATCAACCCGACGGTATCATCTATTTCGGCACGGTAGCTTATAAGCTCAAGGGTACAGCTCCCGCTTCCCTAACCGTAAAGAGCGGAACTAAAGTTATCGGCGAAAGCGCTTTCGCGAAAGCTACTAAGCTCGAGAGCATAACTCTCCCCGACAGCCTTACCACCATCGAGGACGGAGCGTTCGACAGCTGTACTTCTCTTAAGAAAATTAGTATTCCGAAAAAAGTTTCGGTAATAATGAGAGACGCGTTTAACTACTGCACATCGCTCAGCGAGGTAGAGTTACCCGACGGTTTAATCGAAATTCCTTACTCTACGTTTATGCACTGCCACAGCCTTTCTAAAATCAACCTTCCCGACAGCTTAAAGGCTATAGGCGACAACGCTTTCTACGACACGCCGAACTTAAAAAGCGTAACTCTCCCCGAGAACCTCACATCAATCGGAGAATCCGCTTTCGAGAGTTCGGGACTCGCTTCTGTTAAAATACCCGAATCGGTTACAGACTTGGGCTCGTATGTATTCGCGGGTTGCGAAAATATCACTTCCGTAGACGTTCCCTCCGGAGTAGAGTCACTCGGCGAAAACGCTTTCTCGGGATGTACTTCCTTAGCCGACATTAAATTCCCCGGCACGATAAAAACTATCCCCAGTGAAACTCTTTCGGAATGTACGGCTCTTAAGAGCATTACAATTCCCAATTCGGTAGAAACTATAGGCAGCTCGGCTTTTTCGGGTTGCGTATCGCTTTCCGGCGTCACAATTCCGAGCTCGGTTAAAAAAGTACAGAGAAGCGCTTTCAGAGGATGTACAAATCTATCCTCTATCACTATCCCGAGTACATTGACTGACATTGAGCCCGGAGCGTTCACCGACACAAAATGGCTCGAAAACAAGCCCGCGGGCGTTGTATATATTAACAAGATGGCTTACACCTACAACGGTTCGCCCTCGAGCGTTTCAATTAAAAAGAACACAACTAAAGTTTGCGACGAAGCTTTCGACGGATGCGCTTCGCTTAAAACGGTAAAGATTAAATCAGGCGTTAAAGCTATCGGAAAATACGCTTTCTACAACTGTCCGAAGCTTTCGAGCGTTACCCTGCCCGATACTCTAAAGACTATCGACGAGGAAGCTTTCTCCGAAAACTCCGCGCTTAAAAAGCTCACTATTCCGAAATCGGTTACGACAATCGGCAGTTACGCCTACGGTTATCATTTCTACTACGATACCGAGGAAGGAATCGAGGAGTACCGTTTAATCAACGGTTCTAAGATTTACGGAGATATAGGCTCAAAGGCGTTCGTTTACGCTTTCGGCAGCGCGCCGTCAAAGACATTAAAGGGCGTAGAGTTCAACTCCAATCTTTACGTTAAACAGTCCGCTAAAATTAAAGGAATCTTCACAGGCAAAGGTAAGATAACCTATAAAACTTCCGACAAGAAAATCGCCACGGTAAGCGCGGCGGGCAAGGTTAAAGCGGTTAAAAAGGGTACGGCTACAATCACCGTTACTCAGAATAAGCTTTCGTGGAAATTTAAAGTTCACGTTAAAAAACCGAAGCTCAACGCTTCAAAAAAGACGATTAAAAAGGGCAAGACGTTTAAACTTAGTATCACAGGTCAGGTCGGAACAGCCAAGTTCTCGACTTCCGACAAGAAAATCGCAAAGGTCACAAAGAAAGGCAACATTAAAGCCGTTAAAAAGGGCAAGGCGGTTATCTCGGTTAAAACAAACGGATTAACCCTTAAATGTAAAGTTACAGTTAAATAACTACTTATAGATTAAGGCTGACTCAAAATTTCGAGTCAGCCTTTTATATTACTCTCCGTTTTTATACATCTCTAAAAGCGCGTACAAATCGTCAATCTCGCTCTGTATTTTCTCCCCTATATCTGTATCCTCTACCATAATTCTATGGCGTTCGGTTTCGACTATTTCCGAATCGGAATGAATATCCTTATCCGCTTTAAGAGCTTCGCTCACACTCTCGAACGGATGATGGGCTTTAAGCCGTAAGCCGTGGGAGTTATAAATAAGAGTATAACCCGCGATACCTGTCTTATCGTGGTAAGCCTCGCAGAATCCGCCGTCGATTACGAGCAGTTTACCGCCGGCTCTTATCGGCAGTTCTCCCTTAACGGTTCGAACAGGCGTGTGTCCGTTTATAATATGGGCTGTCGAAACCGGCAACCCGAACTCCGAAAGAATCATTTCGCAGGTTTCTTTAGTTTCATAGAATTTATAGTAGGGATTCTTTTCTTCGTGCCAGGCTTTTTTGTCGGAAATATAAGCGCGCTCGAACGTCTTAATATTGCGTCCGCAAAGCGGCGACTTCTTTCCGCACCATAGATACCACATAAAGTCGATATTTTCCATATTTTTATCCCTGTCGAGAAAGGCTCTCCTCGCCCTTTTATCAGCTATATCGAAGAACGACTTTCCCCTGTATTTCCTGCCGAAAAACTCTACGTCGTCCAAAGAGCCGTCCTCACGCAGAGGGACGCATCCGTGATACAGCAGGTTTCCGTTGTATTCCTTATACATTCCGCCTTTTTCGTACAGGAAGCTTATGTGCTTTTTTAACCTCGTACTGTTTAAGAACATCGCCTTGAGATCGTCTATAACAGCGCTCTCTTCTTTATTGAGTTCATACGGAGTATTCTTATCAACCGTCGGAAATTCGTTATCGTTTAGCTTATAAAGAACGCCGTCAATCTCAACTGAGCCGTCTTTTATCTTTCCGAGTAAAAGGCGGTCGTCCATCTCGTAGTCGGGGTTACGCGTAATAACCTGTCCCTCTAATTTAAACTGAATAACCGAAATCGCCTTAAGCGCGGCTTCCATAGGTTTTTTACTCTTATAAGTTTTCTCAGCGAAAAGAGTAAGTTTTCTCAGGCTTATTCCGTAGCCGTTCTCGAGCGTCTGCATAGTGTTGTATTTAATGCTGTTTCTTACTACATTCGCGATACAAGCCTTACTTCCGCAAGCGGCACCCATCCAAAGAATATCGTGGTTACCCCATTCGATATCGAGCGAATGGTACCGCATCAGCAGATCGACTACCTTATCGGCAGACTTGCCTCTATCGAATATATCGCCGACAATATGAATATGGTCTACGGCAAGGCGCTTAATAAGCCCCGCTAAAGCTATAATAAAATCATCGGGATCGATAGCGATAATTGTCTCGAGGATTTTTTGATGGTATCGTATCTGGTTATCATCCTCATCCTTCTGGGCATGCAACAGTTCGTCGATAATATAAGAATAGTCCTCAGGCATAGCCTTTCGCACCTTGGAACGAGTATATTTGGACGAGAGAGTTCGAGCGATTACAATCATCCGATTAATCGTATCGCCGTACCACTCGGGCGTATTATTTTTCTGTTTTCGAATTATATTAAGTTTTTCCTTTGGATAATAAATCAGCGTACAGATAGACTTACGTTCCTCGTGACTTAAAGTATCACGGTAGAGCATATCGGTTTTTTCGCGCACTACTCCCGAGCAGTTATTAAGAATATGACAAAAAGCCTCGTACTCGCCGTGAATATCGCTCATAAAATGTTCGGTACCCTTGGGCAGATTTAGTATCGCCGTAAGGTTAATAATCTCGCGCGAGAGCGAGCGAACTGTAGGATATTTTTCGGACAGAAGCTTTAGATATTTACGCTTATCATCCATAACGTTTTACTCCTTTAAGGTTATATATTTATTCTACAATAAAGCGGAATAATTCGCAATCTTTTTATAAAAAAAACCGCGGCATAACTGCCGCGATTAATTATTCTGCGTTATAAACCTCGGAAACCATCTGCTGTAATTCTTCGATAGTGTACCTGAGCCTTTTAGC
>JAHKZS010000131.1 GCA_020626545.1 bacterium | reverse complement strand
GTCAAGTATTATTTAATTTATTTATACAGCTTTCGCAGACAGTTTTACCCATATACTCCTTAAGCTTATCGCTTTTACCGCAAAAAACGCACGAATCAACAGCCTTGGTCAGTATAATCCTGTCGTTTTCTACGTCGATTTTGAGCATATCGTTAATCCTAAGCCCGAGCTTTTCCCTAACGTCTTTCGGGAGCACAACTCGTCCCACATCGTCAATTTTTTTATAACTTGTATAAACCATACAATCTCTCCTTCCGATAATAATTTACCAAATTTTGTCAAAAAAGTCAATCTTTTACAATTGAGTGTCGATAATTGTCACACAGGTGATTTATATGATGAATTACATCTTCGCGGGAATGATAATAATATCGCTGATTTGCGCCGTATTTACGGGCAACACAAACGCGCTCTCCACGGCGGTTATTAACGGCGCTGGCGAGAGCATAAATCTGCTTGTAACAATGGCGGGAGCGTTGGCGCTATGGTCGGGAGTTATGGAGATAGCGGACAAAGGCGGATTTACAAAGGCGTTAAGCGCCGTACTCTCGCCCGTATTAAGACCGCTCTTTAAAAACGTAAATAAAAACAGCAGGGCGATGAAATACATAAGTATGAACGTTAGCGCGAATTTACTCGGGCTGGGCAACGCGGCTACTCCGTTCGGAATCAGCGCGGTTAAGGAGCTTAAAAAATTAAATCCCGAAAGCAATAAAGCTACGGGAGATATGATAGTATTCGTAGTAATGAACACGGCTTCGCTCCAGATTATGCCGACAATGGTCGGAACGCTCAGGCAGTCCTACGGAAGCGTTAAACCGTTTTCGATTTTACCGTGCGTATGGATAAGCTCAATCTGCGCGCTCGCCGTCGGGCTGAGTATAGCTAAGCTCTTAAACGGAAAGGATTAATATGGCTGACCTTTTTATGCCCGCGTTTATCGCGGTTGTGGTTATATTCGGATTAATTAAAAAAGTTCCGATTTTCGATACATTTACATACGGCGCGAGGGAAGGCTTTCGTACTCTCTACTCCTTAGCGCCGACATTAGTCGGGCTGATAGTCGCGGTAAATATGCTTAAAGCGAGCGGAGCCTCCGATTTAATATGCTCGGCGGTAAGCCCGCTCGCCGAGAGCTTGGGTTTTCCTAAAGAGATAGTTCCTATGATACTTTTACGTCCGATTTCAGGCGGAGGAGCAACAGCGCTTCTTACGGGAATTTATAAGGACTACGGCCCCGACAGCTTTGCGGGATTAACCGCGTCGGTTTTAGCGGGTTCTACGGAAACAACCTTTTACGCTATAGCCGTTTACTTCGGAAGCGTGGGGATTAAAAAAATCCGCCACACGCTTTTAGCGGCGCTGGCGGCTGACTTTACCGCGGCGGTTATGGCGGTAATTACGGTTAAAATTTTTATGCGATAGATTTCAAGGGTTTTATCGGCACTTAGTAAAAAAACGGTCGGATAATAAAAATATCCGACCGCGGTTTTATTTAATAGTTACTTTGCATTTTAATTTTATTCCGTTAGTTTTTACGCTTATATAAGTTTTACCCGGCGCTAAGCCCTTATAGTTACCGTTCTTAGAGTTAACTTTCAGTATATTTTTATTACCGGAAATAAACTTAGCCGCGCCGACTTTTCCGATAACTTTAAGTTTATAAATTTTATTGCGTTTAATAGTAACGGAAGTTTTATTAAGCTTAGGCTTTTTAACGTTAACGGTAAAGGTCTTTTTCACATTGTTGTTAGCGATGATTATTTTTACCTTACCTTTTTTAATACCGCTGACAGTACCCGACAAAGTGACTTTCGCGATTTTCTTATCGGCGGATGTGAAGGTAGTTTTTCCGATAGGATTTTTAACCTTAGCCTTTACTTTTAAGCTTCCGTTCAGATAAACGGTACCGGAAGATTTCGACAGCGTGACAACCGTGGTGTAGGCTTCGTCAAACTCGAAGCCTAAACTCTCGGCGTAAGTTTGAGCGGCGGAGTTTTCAGCGCCGCAAATTGTAAAGTCATCGTACTTTCGGTTTACGAATCCGTCGTAGTAATATCCAAACGCGCCCTCGTTAATCGTCGTAACCGTAGGCGGAACTTTAACGCTCTTTAGATTATCGCAGTTCTCAAACGCCCACTCCCCTATCTTTGTTACGGATTCGGGTATTGTAACGCTCTTTAAAGCGGAAGCGTAAAAAGCCATATCGCCGATAGACTTAACGGAGTATCCGTTTATTTCGGACGGGATAGCGGGGGCCGCGGATGTATCCGCGAAAGCTATAACCTCCGCCTCTGAGTCCGTGTTCACGAAATAGTCAATACCGTTCGAGGTAAAGGCGTTAACGCCCGTAGACAAATCGTAAAAATCAACACTCTGACTGTCACAATAATTCTCGGCTTCGGTATTTTTATAGCCGAGAATACGGAAGTCGCTTCTCTTAAAATCGTAATACTTTTTATCGGCGGAATCGGTGTCGTAATAGTAGCCCAAGGCGCAGTAGCCTATATCCTCGACAGACTCGGGAATTACAGCGTAACTCATATCCCAGCAGTTCTCGAAAGCGGAGTTGCCGATAGTTTTAAGCGACTCGGGAAAACGTAAAGCCGAGGATAGATTTTCGCAGTTATAAAACGCGGTATCGCCTATAGCTTCCAGATTAGAAGAAAACTTAACCGTAGTAAGCGAGCAGGAGTCGGCGAAAGCGTCGGCTTTAATCTCTTTAACCGTATCGGGAATAACTACGCTTTTAAGCGTGCTTCTTCTAAAAGCCTGTTCGCCGATAGAGGTAACGGTATATCCTCCAAAAGCTTCGGGGATAGTAACGGAATCGGAGCTTCCCTTATAGGCGGTAATCTCAGCCGAGCCGTCGATAAGGCTGTATTCAAAATCTCCGCCGGTCACGGCGAATGTATTAATCGAAAAAATACCGGTAAGCATAACGAGAGAAAGTGCTACGCATATTAAATTTTTAAGTTTCATAACACCCTCCTTTTAACTAGTCGGTGTCGAGTTTAAGTACCGCCATAAAAGCTTCCTGCGGAACTTCTACCGTTCCGAGCTGGCGCATACGTTTTTTACCCTCTTTCTGCTTTTCGAGGAGCTTTTTCTTTCGGCTTATATCGCCGCCGTAACATTTAGCGAGTACGTCTTTACGCATAGCTTTTACGGTTTCACGGGCGATAATCTTACCGCCGATACAAGCCTGAATCGGAACTTCGAAAAGCTGGCGCGGAATCTTATCCTTTAGCTTTTCAGCCATCTTGCGCGCTCTGCCGTAAGCCTTGTCCTTATGGATAATAAAGCTTAAAGCGTCAACAATTTCGCCGTTTAGCATAATATCGAGCTTAACGAGGTCAGATCTCACATACTCGGCGAGCTCGTAGTCGAACGAAGCGTAACCGCGGGTACGTGATTTCAGCGTATCGAAAAAGTCGTAGATAATCTCGGCGAGCGGAAGCTTATAATGTATATCAACTCGGTCGGAGTCGATATAATCCATTCCGATAAACACACCGCGTCTATCCTGGCACAGCTCCATAATATTTCCCACATAATCGGCGGGCGAATAAATATGGGCGTCGGTCATAGGCTCCTCGGCGTAGTCGATAAGCGCCGGGTCGGGATAGTTAGTCGGGTTGTCGATATTTTCAACCGTGCCGTCGGTTTTATGAATCTTATAGATTACGCTCGGCGCGGTGGTGATAAGGTCGAGGTTATACTCTCGCTCCAAGCGTTCCTGGATAATCTCCATATGGAGCAGTCCTAAAAATCCGCAACGATAGCCGAAGCCTAAAGCCACGGAGGTTTCGGGCTCGAATGTAAGCGAAGCGTCGTTGAGCTTCAGCTTTTCTAAAGCGTCCTTTAAGTCGCCGTACTTAGCGCCGTCGAGCGGATAAATTCCGCAGAACACCATCGACTGAGCCTCTCTGTAACCGGGGAGCGGTTCCTCGGCGGGATTCTCAACGAGAGTTACGGTATCGCCCACCTGAGCGTCGGATAGCGACTTAATCGAAGCGGCGATATATCCAACCTCGCCCGCGTAAAGAGCGTCGGTCTGCTCTAAGGAAGTAGCGTGCATAAGTCCGCATTCTACTACGTTAAAGGTCGAACCCGTAGCCATAAGCTTAAAGTCGTCGCCGGGGTGAATCTGACCTTCTTTAAGGCGGACATAGATAATTACGCCCTTATAGGAATCGTAGTAGCTGTCGAAAATAAGCGCTCTTAACGGAGCGTTAATATCGCCCGTCGGGGCGGGAATATCGGCGACGATTTTTTCCAAAACGTCGTGGATATTAATACCCTGTTTAGCGGAAATTCTCGGAGCGTCCTCGGCGGGAATACCGATAACGTCCTCTATCTCCTCAATAACCCTGTCGGGATCGGCGGAGGGTAAATCTATCTTATTAACTACCGGCACGATTTCCAGCCCGCTGTCAACGGCGAGGTAAGTATTAGCCAAGGTCTGAGCCTCGATTCCCTGGGAAGCGTCTACTATAAGCACAGCTCCCTCGCACGCGGCGAGCGAACGGCTGACCTCGTAGTTAAAATCGACATGGCCGGGGGTATCGATTAGATTTAAAAGATACTCGTTACCGTCGTCAGCCTTATACATAGTTGTAACGGCTCTCGCCTTTATAGTAATTCCGCGCTCGCGCTCAAGCTCCATATCGTCGAGGATCTGAGCTTCCATATCACGCACGGCAACGCTCTTCGTAAGCTCTAGGATACGGTCGGCAAGCGTGCTTTTTCCGTGGTCGATATGGGCGATTATGGAAAAATTTCTGATTTTATCCTGTTCAAATTTCAAATTAATCACCTGTGCATTATTTATCAGTTTATTATATCATAATTCAATTATCGCCGTCAATATAAATTATTAATACCCTTTGCTTTCCGTACCAAAAGAAAAGCGCACGCATTCGCGTACGCTTTTTGGGTTTATTAATTTGCGGGCAGAGGCTGGGGCGAGTGCTTATACGGAATACACAGCGCAACCTTCGTGGCGTGGTCGCTGATTCTCTCTAAGTTCGTAATAATCTCGATAAACACGATACCCGCCTCGGCGCTGCACTCGCCTTTTTCAAGACGAATAATATGATTCTGTCTAAACAGCTCGCAGTACTCGTCAATCTGATCCTCGGCTTTCATAACAGCCTCAATCAAGTTAGGGTCTTTGCTCTGGTTAGCGAACATATACAGGCTGTCGTCCATAATCTGCTGAACAGCTTCACAGAAAGTTTTAAGCTCTTTCTTAGCGGCTTCGCTGAACTCAACCTCGCCGTTTATTATCTGCTTGGCGGAGTCGCAAATATTCTCGCTTCTATCGCCGATACGCTCTAAATCCTGGATAGCGTTATACATAGCGCCCATAACCTTTCGGTCATAGTCCATAATATCGAGACCGTTAATTTTAACGATATACTTGGTGATACTGTGGGTGAGTTTATCGAGCACAACCTCGTTTTCCTCAACCTTTTTAATCGCCTTAGAGTCCTGAGTTAGTACCGCTCCTACCGACCAGTCGAGGCTGTCCTTGGCGAGCTCGGCTAAACGAGCGCATTCCTTTTCGGTCTGCTGTACAGCCATAGGCGGTGTGGTAAGAATACGGGAGTCGAGGTAGACTGTAATTCCGTCGTCGTCCTCGTCCTTATCGGGCATAATAAGCTTGGTTAGTTTAATCAAAAGTCCCGTAAACGGCATCATCATCAGCGTTCTTATAATATTAAACACAATATGAACCGCGGAAATCTGTCCGGGGACGTTGTCGCTGAGTCCGGGGATATTTTTGAATATATTAACTACCGAGAAAGGCGTCGGAGCTATCAGCATAGTAACTACCATTAGAACCACGGCTCCGATAAAACACATTATAAAGTTAAACAGCGCCGCCTGTTTAGCCTGGCGGTTAGCTCCCGCCGCGCTCAAAAATACAGGCATACACGCGCCGACGTTCATACCGTATATAATATAGACGCAACTGTCGAGCGTTACCGCGCCGCTCATACCTAGCGCCATAAGTATTCCGACTGTAGCGGAGGAACTCT
>JAHKZS010000130.1 GCA_020626545.1 bacterium | reverse complement strand
TTAATTATTATACCTTAAAACATACTATTTGTCAAAGAATTCACAATATTTTAACTTTTATATATATCTATATCTTCTTTTATAAAAGCATTCTCGATATAATTGATACTCATATCACCTTTTTTATCAACAAAAACCTCAGAAATATCATATCTTCGTTTTAAATCAGTTTTATATTTTCTCATAAAATACTCTGACGTATTTATGATATTATTTTTCTGCTTTGTGTCTACAGAAAATCTCGGAGGTAATAAAGTGTCGTCCTGTCTTGTCTTTACTTCAACAAACACAATATATTCCTTGTTTGCGGCAATTATATCAATTTCACCTATATGATTGTTAAAATTCCTTAATAGAATTTTATATTTGTGTTTTTTTAAGTATTTTATAGTGAATTTCTCACCTTTTTTACCCAGTAGTTTTAAATCAGTCATTTTTTAATATATTTTTTAAAAAGCTCATTCTATGAATTTCACACGGACCGTATTCTTTTATAGCCTGAGTATGAAATTTAGTTCCGTAACCCTTGTGCTTGTCAAATCCGTATTGGGGATATTTTTCAGCGTATTCGTAACAAAGTCTGTCACGGCTTACTTTCGCGAGTATGGACGCGGCGGCAATTGACATCGACTTAGCGTCTCCTTTAATTACATACTCAGCGGTTATATCTAGAGGCGGCAGCCTGTTACCGTCAATTAAGGCGTAGTCAGCTTTAACTTTTAAGCCCTCTACCGCTCTTTTCATAGCGAGCATAGTGGCGTTAAGTATGTTCATTTCTTCGATTTCCTCTACTGTAGAAAACGCGATTGAATACGATAAAACTTCTTTTTTTATAACATCGAAAAGCATTTCACGTTTTTTCTCGGATAGCTTTTTAGAATCGTTAACGCCTTCTATTATCTGGTTAGGTTTAAGTATTACAGCAGCGGCGCATACAGGACCCGCCAAAGGACCTCTCCCCGCTTCATCTACACCACATATGTTTATAAAGCCTTTGTCCAGAGCTTGTTGCTCATATAACAGCCAATTTTTATCTTCCATTTATTCCTCCGGGAATTCTAAAGTAATATTTCCGAATTTTCCGTCACGGTATTCGTCCATAACAAGGTTAGCGGCTCTTTCGGTATCAATTTCTCCGCCGGAGATTAACATACCGCGCTTTCTACCTATAATTTCTAATAGCTCATATGCTTGTACACCATCTAAATCGGCTTCTTTCAGCTTGAAACGTTCTAAAAATTGAGGAGTTATATTCTTTAGCATTGCGTCTAAAAAGTCGATAGCTAGTAATTCTATATCAATTACTTGGTCTTTAACCGCTCCTGTAAAGGCCAAATGAAGTCCGACTTTTTCGTCCTCAAATTTAGGCCATAAAACTCCCGGAGTATCCAGCATTTCCAAGTCGTTAGAGATTGTATACCATTGATTTCCGCGAGTTACTCCGGGTCTATCCTCAACTTTAGCTCTGGATTGTTTTGAGACTCTATTTATAAACGAGGACTTACCAACATTAGGAATACCTACAATCATTAATCTTAAAATTGGATTTTTTATTCCTTTATTTTTTTGCGCTTCGAATTTATCGGAGAGAATTTCTCTGACCGAGGGAATAAACTTATTTAGTCCTCTGCCTGTTTTACAGTCGACAGGTAATGCTTTTATACCTTTTTTAGCATAATAATTAACCCATTCCTGGTTAGCGCTTTTGTTAGCTTTATCACATTTATTCAGAAGTACGAGCTTCGGCTTATTCTGAATTATTTCAGCTAAATCCGGATTGCTGCTGCTGATAGGTATTCTGGCGTCAATAATCTCAACTACAACGTCAATAAGTTTAAGGCTGGATTGGATTTTGCGTTTTGTTTTAGTCATATGGCCCGGAAACCACTGAATATTCTGATTTTTACTCATATAATCACCAATTTATATCTAATTTAAAGAAAACTCACATCCATAAAAACATAGATGTGAGCGCAATAAACAAAATTAAGAAAAAGGATTAGCAAGGTATTTCATATTGCCGAACGGGAATACTACAACCTCAGCTTTGCCTATAATATCTGTTACATCAATTAAACCTATAGCTTTAGAGCGGCTATCCATAGAAACACCTCGGTTATCTCCGAGCACAAAAACTTTACCCTTGGGAATTACTTTAGGGATTTCTCCGTCTTCTTTATGCGTGTGTCCCTGAATATAGTTTTCTTTAAGTTCAACACCGTCAACTATGATTTTTTCAGTATCAAAATCTATAGATAAAGATTGTCCTTCGGTAGCTATAACTCTTTTGATTATAGGTTCGGCGTACTCGGCTCCGTGGCTTATAACCACAATATCGCCTTGTTTAGGCTGATAAAAAAAGTTAGAAACTACAACCTTATCATTATTCTGCAAAGTCTGTTTCATAGAAGTACCGCTTACATCTACAAGTCTAACGAAGAATGTAAGCAGAATTACAACGATAGCAACAGCAAAAACCAACGAATGAACCCATTCGTAAACGCCGGCAATTGAATCAGAGTTTTTTAAATGGATAACACGCGGTTCTATTGACTTACGTTTAGAAAACAGTTTATTATTATCGATTTTTTTAACTTCCGATTTTTCGTTTTTGTTCTTTATTTTTTCGGAATCCATTTTTTCACCTTCAATGCAGTAAACTTAAATAACATAGAAGTTTAAAAAGTAAAAACGGGGACTTGAACAGCCCCCTTTTTTCATTATTAGACCTGTTCCTTAACTTTTGCGGCTTTACCAACACGGTCACGAAGATAATAGAGTTTAGCTCTTCTGACTTTACCGCGGCGGATAACCTCAACTTTTCTTACGTTAGGAGAATGTAAAGGGAATACTCTCTCTACTCCTACACCGTAAGCAACACGTCTTACAGTAAAGGTCTCAGCGACACCTGAGCCTCTCTTGGCAATAACTGTGCCCTCGAACATCTGGATTCTTTCTCTCTGTCCCTCACGAATGTTAACGGAAACTTTTACAGTATCACCGATAGCGAACTGAGGCGCGTCTGCTTTTACTGAATCAGCAGCGATTGTTTTTAATGCGTCCATATTGAACCTCCTATAAATTTCAGATGTTCATACAATATCTAATGTAGAGGACCATCCGCTTCAAATTTCAGCTTACGCTGATTATTGAACCCCATTACTAAGTAACGGTATCCAAATGCCATAATATAATATCACAATCACATAATAAATGCAAGTGTTTTTTATAAAAAAGAATATTATTCGCTCATTCTTTTTAATTTTAGCAAAAATTCCTTAAAATACTCAGGCGGATCAGCTGTAAACTCCATATATTCTTTAGTGGTAGGATGAATAAAGCCAATCTTCCCCGCGTGTAAGCATTGACCAGTAAAATTAACTTTTTCCTTTTTAATTCCGTAAACATCATCTCCCGCTACAGGATGTCCTATATAAGCCATATGAACTCTGATCTGATGTGTACGACCTGTTTCAAGGATACATTTAATGTGAGTATACCCCTTAAATCTTGCGATGACTTCGTAATGAGTAACGGCGTTTTTAGAGTTGCGCTCGGTAACGGTCATTTTCTTCCGGTCGGTGTGATGCCTTCCTATAGGAGCGTTGATTGTTCCCTTTTCGTCTTTTATGTTGCCGGCTACTACAGCCTGATACTCTCGTGTGAATGAATGTTTCTTTATCTGTTCAGCAAGGAATTTATGGGATAAATCGTTTTTAGCTACTATTAAAAGTCCGCTTGTATTCTTGTCAATTCTATGTACTATCCCGGGACGCAAAACTCCGTTAATACCCGATAAATTATCTTTACAATGATATAAAAGCGCGTTCACCAGCGTACCTTCATAATTACCCGCGGCAGGATGAACCACCATTCCCTTTGGTTTATTTACGACAATTAAATCGTTATCCTCGTAAACAATATCAAGAGGTATATTTTCTGCTTTAGCTTCGTACTCTACGGGATCAGGCACTGTAATATCAACCTTATCTCCCTCTTTAAGTTTATAATTTTTGGGAACGGAGTTTTCGTTAACCGTTACGTTACCGTTTTCAATAAGATTTACAATCGCGGAACGTGTTAAATTTTCGATTTTATCGGAAAGAAATTTATCTATTCTGATTTTAGAATTGATATTATCTATTTCAAAAAGATAATTATCCATTTTTTAATTCCTTATTTTTCTTAGTATAATCAGTAATGAATATTAGATAGATAACTAAGAGAAAAGCTCCGATAGTTACACAGTAATCAGCGAAATTGCATACAGGAGGGAAAAAACTTATACTCAGATAATCTACAACATAACCGTAAAAAATTCTGTCTATAAGATTTCCTATACCTCCGCCTATGATTAATATAAATGCGACATTAAGTAATTTACTTGTAGGTTTTTTCCAAAAAAGAAATATAATTAAAAAAATAATTACCGCTATCGTAAATACAATAAATATCCATCTTGCGTTAGCAAGCATACCAAATGCCGCGCCTTTATTTTCAACATAATTTAGAGAAAAAAGCCCCGGTATAATCTCTAAACTTGATATAGGTTTTAAATTGTTAATTACAAGGATTTTTATAATATAGTCGATAACCACGACCAATAAGGAAAATCCTAAAACTATAAAAGGCATATTATCACCCGAATAATTATAATAAATAGTCGGCGCAGTATATACTACACCGACATATTTTTACTCAAAAAATTTACAACATTTATCACAAAGTGTGGGATGAGCGGTGTTTAATCCAACAGATTTGCTGATACTCCAGCATCTCTCACACTTTTCTCCCTCAGCTTTTTCGACTTTGATTTCGAGTTCACCTGCGCCCTCTTTAATTTCTACATCGGAAACGATTAGAGCGGGTTTAATTTCATCTGAAACCTTATTAAGGAATTCAAGGTAATCTCCTGAAGCAGTCAGTGTAACCTTTGCTTCAAGTGAACCTTTGATTAGCTTATCCTTAACAACAAGCTCAATCTCTTTCTTAACACTATCGCGTAAGTCGGAAATCATTGCCCATGTATTCATAAACTCGTCATCAACATCAATATCAATTGCCTTGGGCATATCGTTAAATAATACATTTTCTGTATTATCGCCGGATTTATGAGGCATAAAGCGCCAGATTTCATCAGATGTATACGCAAGGATAGGAGTTAACATTCTTGTCATAGCGTCTAAGATTAAATAGATAGCGCTTTGAGCTGATCTTCTTTCAAAGCTATCAGGCTTTTCAGTGTAAAGTCTGTCCTTAAGAACATCTAAGTAGAAGTTAGACATGTCTACAACGCAGAAGTTATGAACGCTATGGTATACCTGATGGAACTCAAACTTATCGTAAGCGTTGTTAACTTTTTCGATAAGAGCGTTAAGAGTTTTAACAGCCCACTTATCAATCGGCATCATATCTTTAGTTTCGACCATATTCTTATCCGGATCAAAGTCGCTGATATTACCGAGGATGTATCTAGCAGTATTTCTGATCTTTCTGTAAGCCTCAGAGGACTGTTTAAGAATCTCCCTCGAAATACTTACATCGCTCTGATAGTCGCAGGAAGCTACCCAAAGTCTGAGAACATCCGCGCCATACTGCTCGATTACTTCCTGGGGACTAATACCGTTTCCGAGTGATTTACTCATCTTGCGTTTTTCCATATCGAGAATCATACCATGAGTAAGAACGGTCTTATAAGGAGCGATACCTTCTGTAGCTACGGAAGTTAATAGCGATGACTGGAACCAACCTCTGTACTGGTCGTTACCCTCAAGGTATAAATCGACTGGATATGAAAGATAATCACGACGTTTACAAACAGCTCTGTGTGAGGAGCCGCTGTCGAACCAAACATCCATAATGTCTTTCTCTTTTTCGAAGTTCTCGCATCCGCATTCTTCGCACTTTGTACCTGCGGGAAGAATTTCAGAAGCGTCTTTCTCAAACCACGCGTTCGAGCCTTCTTTGCCGAATAAATCAGCTACAGCAAGCATAGCCTCTTTATTAACATAAGGTTTATTACAATCCTTACAATAGAAAATCGGGATAGGTACACCCCACTTACGCTGACGTGAAATACACCAGTCTTTTCTATCGCGAACCATAGATGTGATTCTCTCTTTACCCCACGCGGGAACCCATTCTACTGTGTTAATAGCGTCGATAGCCGCGTCTTTAAAATCGTCTACCGAACAGAACCACTGGTCAGTCGCTCTGAACAAGATAGGTGATTTACATCTCCAACAGTGAGGATATTGGTGAATAATCTTTTTAAGCGAGAATAACGCGCCTGTATTATCCAAATGAATAGCAATTTTCTTATTAGCTTCGTCTGTAGTTAATCCCGCGAACTGACCTGCTTCTTCAGTAAGAACGCCGTTAGCGTCTACAGGACAGATTACAGGAATATCGTCGTAATTACGGCAAACATTATAGTCGTCAACACCGTGACCGGGAGCGGTATGTACACAACCTGTACCGCTTTCGAGAGTTACGTGTTCACCGACAATAACAACAGATTCTCTGTCAAGGAACGGGTGAGCTGTTTTCATATATTCAAGCTCGCTACCCTTAATTGCGGCAACTACCTCATAATCAGTGATTTCAGCAGTTTCCATTGTATCTTTAACAAGATCAGTAGCCATTACAAAGTACTCATCGTTATATTTTACGATTGAATATTCAAATCTCGGACCTACACAAATAGCAACGTTCGCGGGTAATGTCCAAGTTGTAGTTGTCCAGATTACGAAATGAACCTTAGAGGGATCAATTCCCATAGCTTCAAATTTACCTAAGTCATCTGTAACCTTAAATTTTACGTAGATAGAATGGCAAGGATCCTCGGCATACTCAATTTCAGCCTCAGCAAGCGCTGTTTTACACTCCGGACACCAGTAAACAGGTTTTAAACCCTTATAAATATATCCTTTAGTAGCCATCTCGGCAAACACTTTAATCTGCTCAGCTTCAAATTCATGCTTTAAGGTTATATAAGGATTATCCCATTCGCCTATTACACCGAGACGCTTGAATTGTTCACGCTGGTCGTCAATATAACCGTTAACGAACTCGCCGCACATTTTTCTTAATTCTAATACAGAAATATCCGCAGAGCTGCCGATACCTGCTTTTTGACGCGCTTTAAGTTCTGTAGGTAAGCCGTGGGTATCCCAACCGGGTACGAAAGGTGACTTATAACCTGCCATATTCTTATGACGAACAATAAAATCCTTAAGAATCTTATTTAACGCGTGGCCTAAGTGAATATTACCGTTAGCGTACGGAGGACCGTCATGTAAAACATAAAGAGGTTTTCCTTCGTTATGCTCCATTAATTTACCGTAAACATCATTATCTTCCCATTTCTGCAATGTAACAGGCTCACTCTTAGGTAAGCCTGCACGCATTGGAAATTCAGTTTTAGGAAGATTTAATGTCTTATTATAATCCTGAGACATTTTATCTACTCTCCAAATTTATTTTTTATTCAGCGTCTACGTCGAAGTTATCGCCGAATTTTAAATCGTTGAAATTATCTTCTGCTTTATTAACAAATTCCACATCACCTGAAGGAACATCTGCTTCGAACAGAGGCTCGGCGTCGTCCGCGGACGCAACCTCAGCAACAGGTGCTTCAACCGTATTCTCTGCCTCTGCTTCATCCTCGACTGGAGCTGTAGGATACTTTTTATCAAGTTCTTCCTGTTTTCTTAAAACTACCGCGTCTGTGGGAAGATCATTAATAGTCTTTAAATGGCTGTTATAAAGAGCTTCGAGTTCTTTTCTGAGCTGAGCGGAATCGTCCTTAAGCTTAAGATAGACTTCCTTCTGCTTAGCTGTAACAGCGTTTGTTTCCTTTAAAGTGGACTGTGCTTTTGCTTCAGCATCAGCTACAATCTGAGCAGCCTTAGCCTGAGCTTCTTTAACAGTAGTATCAGCTACTCTCTGAGAAGAAAGTAACGCGTTTCTGACTGTTTCCTCGTCCGCTCTGTACTGTTCAACTCTTGTAGCTAAAATATCCATTTTTCTTATTAAGTCGGA
>JAHKZS010000129.1 GCA_020626545.1 bacterium | reverse complement strand
TGCGCGCGCAGCGTGCTACTGAGCGAACAATATAAATATTTTTTCTCTATAGGAGTTAGGCAAGATGATATTGTCCTTAACAAAGTTTTGTTTAAATATTTATACAAGGTTTGAGTAATTTCCTATAGAGAAAAAAAGACGCCGAAAAATCGGCGTCTTTAACTTATTTTAGAAATTGCGGTAACGGCGGATGTTTCTGCGGTTTCTTCTGTTACGGCGCTTAATAACCGAACTTATTATAATGTAGATAATGAGAAGAACTACAATAACCGCGATGACGACGAGAAACCATTTAGAAGTAATAATGTTCTGAACTACGGAAATCACATAAAGAACTCCGCTTCTGTCGACTGATTCACTGGAGACAAGGTTAACCTCAGCCAGTTTCGTCTTTTTATTTACTTCGGAACCGTTATAATATACTATCGCTTTTCCGACTACATCGCCTTTTTTTACAGGAGCGTCGATACTTTCGGGAACTTTGGTTTCAACCTTAATATCGGATTCCTTAAAGCTTTTAGGTACGATAGCGTTTATATTTTTCTCGGGAACGAGCTGGACGCTGTTTTTACCCCAAGCGAGATTTATTTTTTCCTCACCCATAGGAGTCTGAGCGGAAGCTACCTGGTTGAGTTCAAGCTTAGTCAAAGACCATCTAAACAACTCTTTAGCGTCAATCATTGTACCGTAAACATCCTTGGCGGGATCAGCGTTATATGGAGATTTAAGAAATACTCCGAGGTAAGAATATCCGTCGGCGCTTCCTACAGTTACGAGACAATGTCCGGCTTCATCGGTAGTGCCTGTCTTAATTCCCTTAGCGTACTGGTAGTAATAATTAGCTCCTCGGTTAGCGTCAATTAAATAGTTAGTGGTTACGAGCGGATACGCTTCGCCTTGGACATAATATGTAGTAGTGTTGGTAATCTTAGAGAACTCGGGGAGCGATAAAGCGTACTGAGCCATTTTAGCTAAATCTCTCGCGGAAGTGTAGTGGTTTTTATCGTGAAGTCCGTCCGGATTCATAAAATGGGTATTCTTACAGCCGAGTTTTTTCGCCTTAGCGTTCATCATGGAAACAAACTTATTAATATCTCCGCCTCCAACATAATCGGCAAGCACCATAGCGGCGTCGTTACCGGAAGGCACCATCATCGAATAAAGTAAATCGAGAACGGTCATTTTCTGACCTACGTGAGTAGCTACGTTAGCGAGGGAACTTCCCGTACCGTTTAACTTATCGAGAACGGACTGTTTAATCGGGACAAGGGTTCTCTTAAAATTATTAACGTGCTCGGCTACTATAATATAAGTCATAATTTTCGTAGTAGAAGCGGGATAACGTTTAGCGTCAGCCGCTTTTTCGTATACGGTCTGACCTGTATCCATATTTATAAGCAGCGCGGACTTAGAAGCGACCTTTACACTATTTTTATAATTCGCCGCGTCCGCGGGAATAAATGCCGCGGAAAACACAGTGCAAATCACAAGCATAGCGGATATTAAAACAAATAATTTTTTCTTCATAGGATAACCTCCCATAATTTATCAAGACACATTATACTATATTAAATATCAAATTTCAATATATTTTTAGTTTAAGGTAGAATCGCCCGTAGTTCTGAACAATCTCGTTATCTCGGCTTTAAGAGCGCGGTAACGGTCGTCTGTAAGATTATTTGAATCCTTAATCACATAATCGGCGATTCTTTGCGAAAGGCTTAAATTCTTGGTATCGGCAAGACTGCTTATAGAAAGCTCGGGCAAGCCGTGCTGACGAGAGCCGAAGAAATCTCCGGGGCCTCTGAGTTTAAGATCAGCGTCGGCGATTTTAAACCCGTCACGTGTAGAACACATAGTTTTAAGCCGCTCGGTCGAGTTCTCGGTAGTGCTGTCGGATACAAGAATACACCAGCTTTTTTCACTTCCTCTGCCCACTCGCCCTCTGAGCTGATGAAGCTGGGAAAGTCCAAAGCGTTCGGCATTTTCAATCATCATAATTGTAGCGTTCGGGACGTCGATTCCGACTTCTATAACCGTAGTCGCGACTAGTAATTTAATCTTATTCTCGGAAAAATCCCGCATAACCGCTTCTTTTTCGGAGGCTTTCATCTTTCCGTGGAGTATTCCGACGGGAATATCGCTAAAATAATTTAGCATTAGCTCGGCGGCGTATTCCTCGGCGGAAGCCAGGTCGCTCTCCCCTTCCTCTACAAGCGGACAAACTATATAAGCCTGTCTGCCTCGGGTGATTTCTTTTTTAATAAAACCCAAAGCCCTAGCGCGTTTATCTGAGCCTATAAGCAAGGTATCTATCTCCTGGCGTCCCGGCGGAAGCTCGTCGATAATAGAAATATCCAGGTCGCCGAAGATAATAAGCCCTAAAGTCCGCGGAATAGGCGTGGCGCTCATTACGAGAAGATGAGGGCTGTTGCCTTTGGAAAGCAGCTTCGCGCGCTGAGCCACACCAAAGCGGTGCTGTTCATCGGTAACGACTAAACCGAGATTTAGAAATTCGGTCTTATCCGTAATAAGCGCGTGAGTTCCGATAATAAGGTCAATATCTCCGTTTTTAAGCTGTTCTCTTACTCTGTTCTTTTCGGACTGTTTCAAAGAGCCTGTAAGCAGAGCGATTTTTACATCTGTATCCTTAAATATTTCTTTAAACGAATTATAATGCTGTTCCGCAAGAATTTCGGTAGGCACCATAAAAGCGACCTGCATACCGTTTTTTATCATAGTATAGCACACCGAACCCGCGACAGCTGTTTTACCGGAGCCGACGTCGCCCTGCACAAGACGGTTAAGGGTGATTTCGGGATTTTTAATATCGCCGATACAATCTTTTACCGCTCGCTTTTGAGCCGAGGTAAAGCTAAACGGCAGTAAGCCTTCGAACTCATCGGAATAATCATCAGCAATAGGGTTCATATTCTCGGCGCGTTTATGGGATTTTAAGCTTCGAAGCCCGAGATTTAATACGAGCAATTCCTCGACAATAAGGCGTTTTCGGGCGGTATTTAAGCTCTCCATATCCTTTGGAAAATGGATATTTTCTATCGCGAATTTTAAACCGCAAAGCCCGAATTTTTCTCTAAGAGTATCGGGCAAGGGATCGTTAATCGTTTCGGGTAAAAGCTTTAAAGCTTGTTTAACCGCGTTTACAACGGTATTATTATTTAGCCCAGCGGTAAGATTATAAATTGGACGCACCTCGGCAGTGGCGCTGTCGGGAGAAAAAGTCGGCGCGATCATACTTACGTTACCGAAAACATTTGAGGCTTTTCCGAAAAAGCGGTATGTATTTCCGTTAACAAGCATACGGTCTATATACTTATTATTAAAATAAATAAGCTCGCAAGCTCCTGTTTCGTCGGTTACTATAGTTTTAGCTATATACTTTCCGTTTTTAGTAAAGCCCGACTGGAACGCGCTGTGGACGGAAGCTCTTATACATACGGTATCGCCGTCCTCTACATCGGATATATCTGTAATCTCAGACCAATCCTCGTAGGTTCTGGGGTAGAAATTCAAAAGCTCTCCGACAGAAAACACACCGAGCTTATTAAATAACTCAGCGCGCTTTTTTCCTATACCGGAAAGTTCTTCAATTCTCATTGCGTAAAGTGACATATTAAACCTATATTTAAACATCAGGCTGGTTTCAAACTTTTTGTTTAAAACCAGCCCCAAATTTTATTCTACACTAATCACGAAATAGTAAACAGGTTGTCCGCCGTTAACGAGCGAAACGTCAACTTTGTTTCCGAACTTATCGTTTATAGCTTCGTAGGCTTCCTGAGCCTCTTTTTCGCTTATATCGTTACCGTAGATAATAGTAACGAAGGATGTATCGTGTTTAATCATATTCTTAGCGAGCTTAACAACCGCTCTTACGGGAGTTTTCTCGGTAATAGTAAGCTTGCCGTTCTCGAGAGCGATAATCTCGCCTTCTTTAATCTTATGATGTCCGAACTCGCTGTTTCTCGCGGCGAAGGTTACCTGACCTGTCGCGACATTCTTAGCGGCGTCCATCATCATATCTTTATTGCTATTAGCCGAAAGTTCGGGATCGTAGCTTAACATAGCTGTCATTCCCTGAGGAATTGTACGTGTCGGTACGATTACAACCTCTCTGTCCTCTACCATGGGAACAGTCTGCTCAGCAGCCATAATGATGTTTTTATTATTCGGGAATACGATAACCGTCTTGGCGGGTGTAGCCATAACAGCCTCGTAAATATCGTCTGTACTCGGGTTCATAGACTGACCGCCCGATACAACGTGGGTACAACCTAAATCTTTAAATAGATTTGTAACGCCTTCGCCGGCGGCAACAGCGACGAATCCGATTTCCTCGGTGGGTTCAACGGGCTTAAGCTTAGTATCTTCCTTCTGAGCCTCGTTGTCCTCAACACGCTGACGGTGCTGTTCTTTCATATTCTCCACCTTAACAGTGAGAAGTTCGCCGTAGGTAAGACCTCTCTGGAGAGCGTTTCCGGGATTATCTGTATGAACGTGAACCTTAATAATCTCGTCGTCGTTTACCACAACAACGCAGTCGCCGATAGTCTCGAGGAACATTCTCAGTTCGTTCGGGTCGGTAGTGATTTTCTCGTCACGGCCTACGATAAACTCGGTACAATATGTAAAGTTAATAACTTCGTCAAATTCAGCGACGGTGCTTGAGAAGTTGTCGAGCTCTTCCTGAACAGACACGGTATCGCACTCGATAATCTCGCCGTCCTTAAAGTATTTGAGCATTCCCTCAAAGATAGAGTAAAGTCCCATACCGCCCGCGTCAACTACGCCTGCTTTTTTAAGTACAGGGAGATATTCGGGAGTTTTTCTAAGTGCTTCTTCAGCGCTGATACATACGGCTTCCCATACCTCAGCGACATCCTCAGTCTTTTCACAAGCCTGAAGTCCGCCCTCGTAACCTACACGAGCTACGGTGAGGATAGTGCCCTCGGTGGGTTTCATAACAGCTTTATAAGCGGCGTCAACTCCGAGCCCTAAAGCCTCGACCATCTCACGACCGTTGGCTACAGCTTTATCCTTCAATCCATCGGCAAATCCTCTAAAGAGAAGCGAAAGAATAACGCCTGAGTTACCTCTCGCGCCTCGAAGCATAGCCGAAGCGATTGTTTTAGCGACAACTCCGACCTCGTCGGAATCGCATTTAGTGAGAGCCTTAACAGCGGCGGTAGTAGTCATCGACATATTAGTTCCTGTATCTCCGTCGGGGACAGGGAAAATATTAAGGTCGTTAATATAAGATTTCTTAGTACAAATGTTATTTGAGCCGGATAACACGGCCTGTTTTAAGTCTAATCCATTCATAAAAACACGTCCTCATCCATTTTAGGATTTAAATTATACAAAGTTATTATACTATAAATATAAATTTTTTCAAGTGTAAAATTAAACAATTCTTAAAGTTTCGCAGGAAATAGTTTTGCCTATTTTTTCGTCTATTTCAAAAATCACACATTCCATCTTACAATCGCCGTTTTTTAAATCAAATCTCGCGGGTAAACAGGATTTAAATTTACCGATTGAAATTTCGGGTTTTACGCCGAGCACCGAGTTTAAAGGGCCGCTCATCCCGACGTCGGTAATATAGCCCGTGCCGTTTTCAAGAACACGAGCGTCGGAGGTTTGGACGTGGGTATGAGTTCCGAACACAGCCGATACCTTGCCGTCGAGATAATAGCCCATAGCGAGCTTCTCAGAAGTAGTTTCGGCGTGGAAATCCACTATTACAACACGGCTGTCGATATCCTTTAGAAGTTTATCAATCTTTAGAAAAGGGTTATCGAGTCCCGAGTCCATATACATTGTTCCCATAAGGTTAATAACGGTAAGCGAGAATCTTCCGAAATCTAAGGTACACACACCTTTTCCGCTCGCGAATCCATCGGGGAAATTAGCGGGACGGATAATATAAGGAGTGTTGTCCAGATACGAAAAAACCTCCTTACGCCTGAACGAGTGGTTGCCGAGGGTAATAACGTCTACCCCGCTATCAAAAAGAAAATCGGCGGACGAAGGAGTTATACCGTTACCGTCGGCGGAGTTTTCACCGTTACAGATAACCGCGTCTATACCCTTTAGCTTTTTAATGGAGGGCAGTTTCTTACGTACAAACTCACATCCTACTTTCCCCACAACGTCGCCAATACATAAAATTCTCATAATATCAACTTTCTATATTTAAGATACCTTATTTTAACATTTTTAATATACGGCGGTCAAGCTTTTCGGCGTTATCTATTATGTTTTTTACTCTTTTTTACCTGAACTCGTCTGACCTTTGCGATGTTTTTATTCACGGTATAGGTTGAGGTTAGTTTATAGCTGTTATTTATTTCTTTAAAAGAATATTTTATATCCTTAACACTATATTTTCCTATATTAAAAATCTCGCTCAGACGTGATTGTTTTAGCAAAAGCTTTTTCGCGGAAGATTTATCGAGAATCTTCTCGGTTTCTGTAAAGCCGTAGATTTTACGCGAGCTTATACCAATCGGTAAGGTGACATTATTGAAAACCAGAGATTTTTCATACGGTATCTCTCCGTAAATCTCGGACTTAGGACAGTCGAGTTTTAGAGGCAGTGATGTCCAGAGAAAATTCAGGTTGGATTTCTCATTATAATTCGAATTTAGAATTATATTATTTTTCTTATTTGGAATTATAAATTTCTTTTCGTACTCAATATCGGCGTAAATTTTACCGTTGCTGTGAACAAAGCTAAGCTTATTCTCGGCTTCGTTAGTACCCTTAACCACACAGCTTACAAGGACCTGATTCTTCATAACGGCGCTTCCTTTTTTTACCTCACAGGTACCTTTGTTGACTATCGTTTTTGTGATTATGCCATCTGAATCGGCGGTTAAGTTACACGGATACTTTCCCTTTTTTACCTTCGGCTTTTTTATTTCTTCCTTAATTTCTACTTCCGCAATCCCATTTAAAGCGTTTATGGAAATCCAGCGTATTTCGGGAATTTTCATTATAAGCTTTCGCTCTACCGCTTCGAAATCGACCGAGGATTTTAACACTCCCCTCTTAAGTCCGCAATCCTCGAGCGCTGAACAAATCTCAGAGGTACTCAGTCTTTCTCTTCCGTTTATCTTAATATCCCACACAAAATTACTCAGCAGAAACATTACCGCTAAAGCCAAAACCGCTCCGATAACGGCTCCTTTTCTAAAGCTGTACTTTTTCAGTAAAAAAGGGAACCCGGACTTTTTGATACACCTAAGCTTTACCGAAGCGCCTTTAGCGTAAGGACGGATATTTTTATAATCGTAAACCAACATATAACCTGTAAGTTTACCGTGTTTGGGAATCATATTCCAATACGTTATTCCGCTTTTATTAAGTACATTTATAAACCTTTCGGGATAAGTTCCGATTACAGAAAAATAAACATAGCCTCTAAAAAGCCTTATTAATTTTATCAGCACATTATCACCTAATTCACAAACTCTACGCTAAGAATAAAACCCTCGACAATTACACACGTTGAGGATATACAGTTTATGCTTAAACCTCTGCCTTTAAACGTAATCGGAGACATTCGGGTATTTATCTTAATAATATCGTCACTATACAAAATTACTCCCGTAGAGCCCTCTATAACAGCGCGCCTGTTACCCGTAAACTCGATTACGGGTAGATTGTACTTAAAGTCTACGGGGACTTTCTCGGATAATTTATTTACCTTTTTTCTCATTATCTTTCACCCTGTTACATATATATTAACGGTGAACACAAATAATGTATAAAAAACGCTTAGCTGATAATTCACAGATAAAGCTTTTACTTATAATAACGCTCGCGGCCGCGGCGATTTTCTTTTCTAAAGAAGTTTCAGGCGGTATTTACAAGGGAATATACTTTTGCGTAGAGGTGCTTATACCGTCGCTTTTTCCGTTTATGGTGATTTCGACCTTATCCGCTAAAAGCGGCATGAGATTTAAAGGTAAAAAATTTAATAAAACCGCAAATATTCTTTTCGGGCTCAACGGTGAAACGCTTTTTTCGGTGATTCTCGGAATATTCGGCGGATATCCTGTGGGCGCGAGAAGTATCGGAGCTTTATATAAACAGGGAAAAATCTCCATAAGTGAAGCCGAAAAAGCCTCCTACATAGCGCTCGGAGCAGGGCCCGGGTTCTTGATAACATTCGTCGGAATTAAGCTTTTAAACAATATAGAAATAGGAATAATTCTTTTAACATCTCAGATTTGCTCGGTATTTTTGCTGGGAATTTTAAATAAATTTATATTCCTGAAAAAAGAATATAATTCTTTTATAGAAAATAAGCGAGCTGTAAAACACAGCGGAAATTTATTTATAGAAAGCGTAACCGACGCGGTTTACTCGGCGATGGAGATGTGCGCGATAGTGTGCGTATTTTCGGCGTTTTTGAGCGTTATAGAGAAGTACATACAAAGCGATTACGTATCGGTGTTTATGGAAGTTACGGCCGCGTGTAATAAATTAAGCTCGGGCGTTAATATACCCGCGATAGCGTTCGCTGTAGGTTTCGGCGGAGTGTGCGTACATTTTCAGGTATTTCAGGCGCTGGGGAATATTAAAATCAACAAGCTATTATATTTCTTTTATAGAATTTTACAAGGCGTTATCACTGCCCTTATAACGACCGCTTTAATAAAAATATTTGATATTACAATTCCTGTATTTTCGAGTGTTAAAGGCAATTTGACGCTCGGTTTAAGCACCTCCGTTATAGGAAGCTGTCTTTTAGTCCTTACGGGAATTTGTTTTATATTCAGTATTCAGGAGGAATAGATTATGTGTGGAATAGCGGGATTATTCTGCAAATACGAGGATTTGTCGGATAAGATTAAGCTTTTGTCCGATATGTCGAAAAGTTTAACCAGGAGAGGCCCTGATGAAAACGGAATATTTATTGACCACAATGTAGCGTTGATCCATCGCAGGCTAGTCGTAATTGATAAAGAAAACGGCAAACAGCCGATGATTTGCGGTAAAAAGGCGGAAAAGTACGTTATAGTGTATAACGGCGAGCTTTATAATACCGAGGAACTTCGGCAAAATCTCATTAAAAAAGGATACGAGTTTAAAGGTCACAGCGATACTGAGGTTGTACTTAAAATGTATATAGAATACGGCGCGAAATGCGCAAGTATGCTCAACGGTATTTTCGCTTTCGCGGTTTACGAAATGTATAACAAAAAGCTGTTTTTGTGCAGAGATAAGGTCGGGGTTAAACCGCTTTTCTACAGCGAGTTTAAGGACGGAATTGTGTTCGGTTCGGAGATAAAGGCGCTTTTAAAAAGCGGTAAGGTTAAACCTGTTATCGACGAGCAGGGCTTATATGAGATATTCTTCTTAGGTCCCGCCAGAACCGCGGGTACAGGCGTATTTAAAAACGTTAACGAATTATTACCCGGGCAATACGCTGAATACTACGGCGGTAAACTCATTAAGACGACTTACTTTAAGCTCAAAGCGGAAGAATTTACCGACACAAAGGAACAGGCTGTCGAAAAGGTACGGTACTTACTCACCGACGCGATAGAAAAACAGCTTACAAGCGACGTTCCGCTGTGCTTTTTCTTATCGGGAGGGCTCGACAGCAGTATTATCACAAAAACAGCGAGCGAGTTTTACCGCAGGAATAAGATGGATAACGCCGTCACCTACTCGGTGGAATACGAGGACAATAAAAAATACTTTCAGAAAAGCTCGTTTCAGCCGACTTCGGATGTTGAGTATATAAAAATAATGGTAGAAAATGCCGACACATTTCATAACGAAGTTATACTCAATAACAAAAAACTCGCCGAAGCGTTATATCCCAGCGTTGAGGCGAGGGATTTGCCCGGTTACGTGGATGTAGATTCATCGCTGCTATTATTCTGTAAAGAGATAAAAAACAACTACACGGTAGCGCTTTCGGGAGAATGCGCGGACGAACTTTTCGGCGGATATCCGTGGTATCACAACCGGGATATTCTCTTTGAGGACTGTTTTCCGTGGTCGAGGTCTCAAAAAATCAGGAGCAGTATTTTAAAAGAAAACATACTCCCCAAGGGCGAAGAATACGTTAGGCAAAAGTATCTTGATACAATAAATCAGACCGATAAACTCAGCACAGACAGCGAGCTTTCCGCGAGAATGAGAGAGATGTTTATGCTGAATTACTACTGGTTTATGCAGTGCTTGCTCGAGAGAAAGGACAGGTGCAGTATGTACAGCGGACTCGAAGTCAGAGTGCCGTTTTGCGACTACAGAATAGTCGAGTACGCGTACAATATGCCGTGGGAAATTAAGGCTTTTGACGGACGGGAAAAAGGTATTGTGCGTAAAGCTTTCGAGGATATACTTCCGCTCGATATAGTATGGCGTAAGAAAAGCCCTTATCCTAAAACCCACAATCCCGAGTATATGGATATATGTTCAAAAAAGGTTAAGAATATTTTAAATAAAAAGACAGAGCTAAACGAACTTCTCAGCAAAAGCGGAATAGAAAATATAATAAATAACCCCGACAGCATAAGCTCGCCGTGGTACGGACAGCTTATGAAGGCGCCGCAGATTTTAGCGTATATTATAGAACTAGACTACTGGTTCGATAAATACGGCGTAGTTATTGAATAAAAGGCGCAAGTATGTTAAAATGACCTCGGTGGTCATATGACAGAAGAAAGACTTAATAAAATAAACGGATATTTTCGGACTCACGATAAAGCATTTATCTTTTTAAGAATTATATACAAATACCTGCCGATATTGATTTATCTGCTCTATCCCCTGCTTTTGCTGAACACGTTTTACTGTATGGTAAAATTCGGTAACGTTGAGGATTTCATAAACACGCTGGTTATACCCGCGGTAACGTTTCTAAGCGTTACGGCTCTGAGAATATTAATCAATAAGCCCAGACCGTACGAGTCGATGGACATTACTCCGCTGTTCCCTAAAGATACTGTCGGGAAAAGCTTCCCGAGCCGTCACAGCGCGAGTATATTTTCAATCGCGATGGCGAGCTTTACGTTCAGCACGGCAGTCGGAGTAACTCTACTGATTATCGGCGTAATAATGTGCGCGTCCAGAGTTATAGCCGGCGTTCATTATATTAGCGACGTAACGGCGGGAGCGGTTTTCGCGATACTTCTCGCTTTATTGGGACTATTAATCTAAAACAGCTAAAAAACTGCCTCTATTTCGGGGCAGTTTTCTTATTTATTCCTATATGTAATTATAAAGCGGCATAGTTTTTATATAATATATAATGTATAAAAGGTTTAGATTGACATATTTTTAACAATATGATATTCTAAAGGTTAAAGGATGATAAAAATGAATAAATTAAGCAAGAAGCTGACCGCTTCTCTGGCGGCGATATTGATGTTTTCGGCTGTATTTTCGGGCTGTTCGGGTGGAAATACAAAGAGCATTTCCACAATCAAAGCTACCGAACCTAAATACAAGGACGAAAACGGTATTGGATATAATGTTGATAAAGACGGTAAGCTCACTATCTCGACGTTTAAAGGCAGTAAAACCGATATAAAAATTCCGTCGAAATATAAGGGCAAAAAAGTTACAACAGTCGGCAGAAGCTCATTTAAGATGGCTAAGATTAAGAGCGTTACCGTTCCCGATACGGTAACTAAAATCGACGATTACGCGTTCGCCTTCTCGAGAAAGCTTGAAAAAGTCGTTTTACCCGACAGCGTTAAGTCTATCGGCACAAACGCGTTCGCGAGTTGTATTAAGCTAAAGGAGATTAAGCTTCCTAAAAAGCTTAAAACACTCGGGATGTACAGCTTCGACGCGTCGGGGCTTAGAGAAATTACCATTCCGAAGTCGGTTAAGAAGGTTGACGAATACGCTTTCGCCGAGTGTAAATACTTAAAGAGCGCTAAGTTTAATTCAGCAGATACTAAAATCGCGGACACAGCGTTTAACCGATCTATCGACGTAATAATCACCGCGCCGAAAAACTCGAAAGCAATTAAATTCGCTAAAGATAAAAATATAGAATATAAAGTAAAATAAAGTACGGAGGTCAATATGAGTACTAAAAAATATCCGATTGTAGACGATGTACCGTCGCTTGAGAAAGCTTTAAAGAGAGTTAAAGAAGCTCAGGCTGAGTACGCTAAGTTTACTCAGGAACAGGTAGACAAGATTTTCCTCGCCGCCGCTACGGCAGCTAATAAACAGAGAATTCCGCTCGCTAAACTCGCTGTAGAGGAAACGGGTATGGGAATTGTCGAGGACAAGGTTATTAAAAACCATTTCGCCTCGGAGGAAATCTATAATAAATACCGCGACGCTAAAACCTGCGGCGTTATCGACGAAAATCCCTCGATGGGAACTAAGAGAATTGTTGAGCCGATAGGTGTTATCGCGGCGGTTATCCCGACTACTAACCCGACATCGACCGCGATTTTCAAGTGCTTAATCGCTCTTAAAACAAGAAACGGTATCATTATCTCCCCTCACCCGCGCGCTAAGAAAAGCACAATCGAGGCGGCTAAGGTAGTTTTAGAGGCCGCGGTAGAAGCTGGCGCTCCCGAAGATATTATTTCTTGGATTGACATTCCGTCGCTCGAGATGACTAACCTCGTTATGAGCGAAGCGGATACTATCCTCGCTACAGGCGGTCCGGGAATGGTTAAGGCGGCTTACTCGTCAGGCAAACCCGCTCTCGGCGTAGGCGCGGGTAACACTCCTGCTATTATCGACTCAACAGCCGATATTCTTCTCGCCGTTAACTCGGTTATTCACTCTAAGACTTTCGACAACGGTATGATTTGCGCTTCCGAACAAAGCGTTATCGTAGACAAGAGCATTTACGCTAAGGTTAAGAAGGAGTTTAAGGACAGAGGATGCCACATCCTTAAAGCTGACGAAATCGACAAAGTTCGTAAGACTATTATCATAAACGGCGCTCTTAACGCTAAAATCGTAGGTCAGTCGGCTTACACAATCGCTAAATTAGCGGGCGTTAAGGTTCCCGAAACCACAAAGATTCTTATCGGCGAGGTTGAATCGGTAGAACTTTCCGAGGAATTCGCTCACGAGAAGCTCTCCCCCGTACTCGCTATGTATAAATCGGAAAACTTCGAGGACGCTTTAAATAAAGCCGAAAGACTTATCGCCGACGGCGGTTACGGCCACACCTCCTCGATTTACTTAAACGCGGTTACCGAGAAAGATAAGCTCGACGAATTCGCGGCGAGAATGAAAACCTGCAGAATCCTCGTTAATACTCCGTCCTCGCACGGCGGCATCGGCGATCTTTACAACTTCGACTTAAACCCGTCGCTTACGCTCGGATGCGGCTCTTGGGGCGGCAACTCAGTAAGCGAAAACGTAGGTTGTAAACATTTACTCAACATTAAAACTGTCGCCGAGAGGAGAGAAAATATGCTTTGGTTTAAAGCTCCCGAAAAGGTTTATATAAAGAAAGGCTGTTTACCCGTAGCCTTAAAAGAACTTAAAGAAGACCTCGATAAGAAAAAGGCGTTCATCGTAACCGACCAGTTCTTATACAACAACGGCTATACTAAATGTATAACGGATGAACTCGATAAAATGGGAATTACACATACAACGTTCTTCGACGTTCAGCCCGACCCGACCCTCGCTTCCGCCAAGGAAGGCGCTAAGGCTATGTCGGCGTTTAATCCCGATGTAATTATCGCGCTCGGCGGCGGCTCTGCTATGGACGCGGGTAAGATTATGTGGGTTCTCTACGAACATCCCGAGGCTGATTTCGCCGATATGGCTATGCGTTTCTCGGATATCAGAAAGAGAATATACAAGTTCCCGAAAATGGGCGAAAAGGCTATGTTTATCGCCGTCCCGACTTCTTCGGGTACAGGTTCCGAGGTTACTCCTTTCGCGGTTATTACCGACGAAAGCGACGGCACTAAATATCCTCTCGCAGACTACGAGTTAATGCCCGATATGGCGATTGTAGACGCTGACTTAATGATGAGCGGTCCTAAGGGACTTACAGCCGCTTCTGGTATCGACGCCGTATCTCACGCGCTCGAGGCTTACGCCGCTATGCTTGCTACAGACTTTACGGACGGCTTAGCGCTTAAATCTTTAAAGCTTATATTCGAGTATCTCCCCGCTTGCTACGACAACGGTATGAACGAACCTGTCGCTCGTGAGAAGGTAGCCCACGCGGCAACTATGGCGGGTATGGCGTTCGCCAACGCGTTCCTCGGAGTATGTCACTCGATGGCTCATAAGCTCGGAGCTTTCCACCATATCGCTCACGGTATCGCTAACGCGCTTATGCTCGAGTATGTAATTCGATTCAACTCGGCTGAGGTACCGACTAAGATGGGAACATTCTCTCAGTACGCTTATCCGCATACCAAGCGCAGATACGCTGAGGTTGCCGAATACTTAGGCTTCGGCGGCAAGGACGACGACGAAAGCGTAGAAAACCTTATTAAAGCAATTAACGAGCTCAAGGCTCGTATCGGAATAAAAGAAACAATCCGCGATTACGGAGTAGACGAAAAGTACTTCCTCGATACTCTCGACGATATGACCGAGCAGGCGTTCGACGACCAGTGTACAGGCGCTAACCCGAGATATCCGCTTATGAGCGAGATAAAGGAAATGTACTTAAAGGCATACTACGGCAAGGATTACAAGGGTTAAAGGAGGCTTAGCTATGGACATTATTTACGAGACAAAAGGAAAGAAAATTTACCGCGACGGCAACTTAGCGATTAAAGTTTTCGACGAGGAATTTTCAAAGGCAGAGGTTTTAAACGAGGCTTTAAATCAGGCGCGCGTTGAGGAAATCGGAATCAATATGCCGAAAATTCACGAGATTAAGAAAATCGACGGCAAGTGGGCTATCGTCAGCGACTTTATCGAGGGCAAGACATTAGCTCAGCTTATCGAGGAAAATCCCGATAAGACCGACGAGTTTATAAACAAGTTCGTCGATATCCAGATTGAGATTTTATCGAAACGCTCTCCCCTTTTAACCGATTTAAGAGATAAAATGCAGAGAAAAATCAGCTCGACTAATCTCGACGCGACTACACGCTATGAGCTTCATACAAGGGTTAACAGTATGAAGAAACATAACAAGGTTTGTCACGGCGACTTTGTGCCGAGTAACGTAATTATCACGCCCGTAGGCGACGCTTACGTTATCGACTGGGCTCACGTAACTCAGGGTAACGGAGCTGCCGACGCCGCGAGAACTTACCTTATGCTCACCTTAAACCATAAAGAAGAATTAGCTGAGAAGTATTTAGAAACTTACTGCTCAAAAACCGACACAGCTAAACAGCTCGTTCAGCTATGGATGCCGATTGTAGCGGCCTCTCAGTCGGTCAAGGGTATTCCCGAGGAGCAGGAGCTCTTGATGCGTTGGGCTAATGTAGCTGATTATCAGTAAATCGCAGTCCGGGCGCAAAGATTACAATTATAAATCTTTGTATACGAATTCAATCAATTATAAATTCTAAAAAGGTTAAAGAGCCGGTTCAAGCTTGTTTTGAACCGGCTCTAAGTTATAGATGTAAAATCGCAACAAGGCGGCTCAATTTCAATTTGAGCCGCCTTATTTAACTTATATAATTATTCAGCTTTACCAACTTTGGTGTAATAGACGTCTAAGAACATCTCGAAGCATTTATCCTCGTCTACATAGAACTCGGCGTACTTTTTACCGGCTTTAGTTTTACCTGGTACGGTTTTAATCTCAAAACCGTTATAGCCTCCGCGAACCGCGGTATACGAGAAATAAGACACTTTATTAGCGTCTATATTGGTACATACATACGGAGAAGCTACGTTATAAATATTAAGAGGAGTCATTAAGTCGGATTTAGTCTTGTTAAATAAGCTCGAGGAAAAACTTTCAATATAGCTTTTCTGACGTTCCATACGAAGCGAGTTGCCTTGTATTGTAGCGTGGCTACGGCTTCTTACATAAGACTGTGCCATACTACCCATAAGAGTATAAGTTTTACCCTTTTTAAACTCGCTTATAGTTTCGGGAGATACAACAGTTATTCCTCCCATAGCGTCATTTATAGCGCCTATTCCCTGCATATCAAGAGAAAGATAAGAGTTAATCGGAATATTATACAGAAGCTGTCTTACAGCTACAACCTCATTATGACAGCTTGTCTCACGACCGTTTCCGTAAGCATACGCAAGCGCGAGCTGAGCTTTTTTCTCGCCGATATAGCTTCCGTTCGGGGAATAGATTCCGATTTCGGTCATAGTATCACGGGAAATATTTATAAGTTTGCTCTTTCCGTTGGATAAATCCATAGCAATTATAAATATTGAGTCGGCGTCTCCGCCTGTTCCGACATCTCCGTCAACGTTATTAAGCGTATTTTTATCGACACCCATACAAAGTATACTTGTTATATTATCGTTGTACTTATATTTGTTGCCCTTATAGATAATATATTCGCCGTTATCGACAGTCTGGGCATTTTTAGGAGCGTTGATATTCAGGCCTTCTCTGTCGAGAAGGGAATTCTT
>JAHKZS010000128.1 GCA_020626545.1 bacterium | reverse complement strand
GCTTACCACCTGTTGTACGGACAATACCTACAACCGAACCCTTTATCGCGGCGAATAAAGTACGAACATTTTCGCCGTACTCCTTATAAACCTGATAAGGCGAACCCTCGTCAACCATACGGCGGACTATACAGCCCTCGGCGTTAGGCTCGTTTTCCTCGAAGTCGAGAACAGGAGCGAGGTTGCTGTCGGGAAGGTAGTTTAAAAGCTCCTTAGTCTTTTCTATAGCGTCGGCTTCGTCGTCGGCTGTAACCGAAACGATACCGTTTTCAGCGTTATAATCTATATCGGCGTTTTCACCTGTAGTATCGAGCGAAAGTCTGCTGTCTTTAGTAGCGATTACAAAATCGGCGGATACGGCGTTTAAAGCGCCTGTGCCGATACAATCGCCGAGGATTACGGAAATCTGAGGAATTACGCCCGAAATCTTAGAAGCGGCGTTAAGCACCTCTCCATATCCCTGGAGCAGAGCGTTACCCTCATCGAGACGACCACCCTTGCTGTTGTAAAAACCTACAATCGGCTCGCCGTTCATTTTAGCTAAATCGTAGACCTTTTTAATCTTGGCGGCTGACGCCTTGCTCATAGCTCCGCCGCAAAAATCAGGATTCTGCGCGAACGCGTAAACAGGTCTTTCGTCAACATAACCTCGTCCCGCTACAACCTCAGCGTAAGTGTCCTTGCTCTTAGCGAGGTTCGCTATCGGCGTGAACTCGCCGTTATCAAAAAACGCGGCAAGAGTTTTATACGCGGCTGTTTCGCTGATTGCCGCCTTAGCCTGAGCTATATTCTCAATACTCATATCTATCCTCCATAAAAATTATTGCCATATTTCCCCTTATAAAAGGTTATACCTAATTATATTACAAAATTAAATAAATCGCAAGAAAAAAGTGCGCAATAATCAAAATTGCACACTTTAAATATTTATTTAGATATTAAGTATATTAATTTGTATAAATTTAAACTGTATATTTAGATGGATTGGGATTGGCGGAGAGCTTTCGAACCTCGTCAACGGTTAAGTCGCGCCACATTCCGCGCTTCAGCTTACCGAGCTTTACCGAGCCGACGGCGATTCTTTTAAGGCGGACAACCTTTATATCGAAGCTCTCGCACATTTTTCGAATCTCCCGGTTTCTACCCTCGTGAAGCACCATCTCGATATTAGCCTTATCCTCTTCCCTGCTCATAATTCGAACCTCGCAGGGAGCGGTTTTGCGGCCGTCAATTACGACGCCGTTCATAATTTTTTTGGCGATATCGTCGGGCATATCGGGTTTTACGGTCACGTGGTAGACCTTATTAATCTCTTTTTTAGGGTGCATAACTACGTTGGCGAATTCGCCGTCGTTAGTCATTAGTAACATTCCCTCGGAGTCCTTGTCGAGCCGTCCTACAGGGTAGATTCGCTCGGGGATATCCTTAACGAGATCGGCTACGCACTTTCGGCCTCTCTCATCGCTCATAGTGGTTACATAGCCTCTGGGCTTGTTGAGCATTATATAGCGTTTACCGCCTTTTTTCTTAATTACGACGCGCTTATTATGTACGTAGACCTTGTCGGTATCGGGGTTAACCTTGTCGCCGATTTTAGCGGGTTTTCCGTTAACCTTGACCGCTCCGCTCTCGATAAGCGCTTCGCTCTTACGGCGGGAAGCTACTCCGCAATCCGCCATAAATTTCTGTAATCTTACAAGTTTAGAACGCATTATTAAAAAATCCTTTTATATTTTCCCATATACTTTTATTTTCTATTTTAGAATTATTATTCTCAACCGCCGTGATCTTATGCTCGGCGATTTTTTTGCCTTTAAATGTATAGATAATCTTCCCGAGCGTATCTCCCGACTTAACGGGAGCGTAAAGAAAATTATCCATAACGACGCGCTTTTTAATCTTCGAAAAATCCTCGGCGCTCAGGACAATTCCGGTATAGCCCTCTCCGCCGACTGCGGTTTTATCAGAAACTCCGCCGACCGTTTCGACGTCAAAAATATAATCGCTGTCGTCGATTTCACGCATACGGTAGTTTTCAAAGCCGTAGTTGTACATCGAGGTATGGTCAACCCAGTCGCGCCTGTCGTTCATAGTAACGGCGATAAGCGTTAAGCCGTCCTTTTTAGCGGCGGTTACAAGACATCTTCCCGCCGAGTCGGTGTAACCTGTTTTACCGCCGACGCAGTATTTATACAGCGACAAAAGGCGGTTATGGTTAGCGTAGGTTGTTATTTTATTAGCGGGTTTTATAAAGTTTACGGTCAGCGACTTTTTCGAGGTAATCCTTTTGAACTCACGGTTTTTAAGAGCCGCCGCCATCAAAACCGCCATATCGTAAGCGGTGGTGTAGTGGTTATCGTCGTCAAGTCCGCTCGGGGTTACAAAGTTCGTATTCTTCATACCGAGTTTGCGGGCTTTTTCGGTCATAATTTCGCCGAATTTTTCCTTACTGCCCGCTATCGAGATAGCCGCCGCGTTCGCGGCGTCATTTCCCGAACACATAAGCATTCCGACGGCTAAGTCCCTTAGGGTAACTACCTCGCCTTTTTTAAGGTACATACTGCTCCCCTCGGAGAACATATCCTCGGTAAACTTTACGTTTCGGTTATTTTTCGCGGCGTATTCGAGGGTAATTAGGGCGGTCATAATTTTAGTAGTGCTTGCGGGACGGACACGCTTATTTTCGTTTTTAGAAAAATAAACCTTGCCGTTATCGGCGCAATACAGTACCGCCGAGCCTGCTGAAACATCGAGCGCGTTTACATTAGGAGTTAAACCGAAAAACGCTGTTAATAATAAAAGTACCGCTAAAAACTTTTTCATAATATCACCTTTAGATAATATGAAAAAATTATTAATTTAATTCACGATTTTAACGCAACACATTTTGTCATTCTGAGCGGTCGCGTAGCGAATTCGCGTCAGCAAATAGCAGAAGAATCTTTGAAAATCCAATAAACTAATGTAACAGTATTAAGATCCTTCGACTTCGACAATCAGCTTTGTCGATTGTCTTCGCTCAGGATGACACTCCAGATAAATATTTATATCTCACAATATTGACGATAAACTAAAAAATGTC
>JAHKZS010000127.1 GCA_020626545.1 bacterium | reverse complement strand
TAAATTGCAGTACAAATCCCCTGTCCAATTTAGAATTGAACAGGGGTTTTATTAATTGTTCTTTTTTATTGTCTACTTTCGCTTGACAGATTCATTTCGGGAGCTTTTTTTAATATGCCGCCATAAGCGGATTTATGTCGTTTTTCATCTTAGCGTTTCTTTCGACTTCGGCTATATAGTTGATAGCTTTTCCGCATCCGATAATTACGCAATCCTCGGGGCTGTCCGCGACAGTTACCTTGATTTCAGTACTGTCCGCGATAAGCTGGGCGAACCCGTCTATGTTCGCAAGCCCGCCTGTAAGGAGTATACCGTCGCTGTAAACGTCGCCGACGAGCTCGGGAGGAGCTTCCTCTAAAACGTCCTTGATAAGCGTTACAATTCCCGTTGCCGTTTCCATTAAGACTTCCATAATCTCGCTCGAGGTAACGTCTACGAACCTCGGAAGTCCGCTGATAGCGTCTCTGCCTTTTACGCGGAAGGTCTTTTCTTCCTCGGGCTTAGTCAGACATCCTATAGCGATTTTGCATTTCTCAGCCATCGGCTGACCGATAATAAGCGAGTATTTTTTACGGACATATTTAACAATATCCTCGTCCATATCGTTTCCGCCGGCTTTAATCGTCTTGCTTACGGAAAGTCCGCCGAGCGAAAGTATAGCGACATTCGAAGTGCCGGCGCCGAGGTTAGCAACCATAGTTCCGTGAGCGCTCATAATATCCGCGCCCGCGCCCATAGCCGCGACCTTTGTGTTCTCGATAAGGAAAACTCTGCGCACGCCGAAGCTCGAGATAGCGTTTACTACCGCTCTTTTCTCAACCTCGGTGATATCCCCGGGGATACTCGCGACAACTCTCGGCATAACGATTTTACTCGTGCAAATATGTTTTAAAAGGATATTTACCATATCCTCTGCTAAAAGCGACTGGGCGATAACTCCGCCCGCGAGCGGATACTCCGCCTGAATGCTTTCGGGAGTTTTTCCGACCATATTGTACGCTTCGTCGCCTACGGCGATAATGCGGTTTTCGGCAACATTATACGCCGCTACAGAAGCCTCGTCGAGTACAATACCTTTTTTATCGACAAATACTCTTGTACGGCTGCTGCCTAAATCTATACCTATATCCAAATTTAACACCTTCCTTAATTCTAAATCAATTTACATTATATGCTATATAAAAACTATTTTCAAGTATAAATATCATTTTTTGCGCAAACTGTGGCGCAAATCACTCTCGAATTACTGCACTTTTCGAGGGTTTTACAACATTCGCCCATAGTATAACCCGTAGTCAGTATATCGTCTATGACGAGAATTGTTTTGCCCTTTAGTTTAGGTTTCTTTTTTTCTATAACTTTATACGCGCCTTTTACGTTATCGCGTCTTTTCGCGCTGGATAGACATTCATGTTGAGGCGCGGTACGTTTATGTTTTATTAGTGTTTTTTCGCAAGTGATTTTAAGTTTTCTCGCTAAATCTTTAGCTAAAAGTTCCGCCTGATTATAACCTCTGTCGGAGTAGTCCTTACGGTGCATAGGTACAAAGGTAATAAGGTCGATTTCCTCTATATTATATGACTTCCTTACGCAATCCTCTAAAACCGCCGCTAACTTTTCGCTGCTCTGGGTGAATTGATTAAATTTCAAACGTTTTACAGCGTCAGCGAAAATACCCTGGTAAAAGAACGGAGAACAGCAGATATATCCGCCCTTAGCGTAATTTATGCTGTAGGTTTTCGGGAACTGACCGCGACATTCGTCACAGGCGATTTTGTTGTATTCAATCCGTTTGTAACAGTACGGACATCTTTCGGGATAGAAGAATGAGCGGAAAAGTTTGTAAATCCTATACAGCATCGTCGTTCTCCAACAGGAAGAATTTAAGTCCGCTGTAACGCTTGTTCTTTCTGTTATTATTAACCATTTTTTCGATAGTAGTATCGCTTCCGACTATAATAATAAGGCTCTTTGCCCTTGTGACCGCTGTGTATAAAAGATTGCGGTACAAAAGCATCGGCGCGCCGTTTAAAAGCGGCATAATTACCGCCTCAAACTCGTTGCCCTGACTTTTGTGAACCGTGGTAGCGTACGCTAAGTCGAGGTCAACCGCGAAGTCGAAATCATAGCTCGCGACTTTGTCGTCAAAACGAACCTTAATAATCCTCGAGCGAGTGTTTATCTTTTCTATTATTCCGATTTCGCCGTTAAAAATACCTTCGCCGGTCTCGCCGTCGTCCTTGACCCAGAGTAAATCGTAGTTGTTTCTAATCTGCATAACCTTATCGCCGTCGCGTAAAATACGCTTTCCGACAGTGAGCTCGTTTTTCTCGCTGTCCTTCGGGTTAATTATGTTTTGGAGTTTAGAGTTTAGCTCGTTTACTCCTAAATCGCCCTTACGTCCCGGGGATAAAATCTGAATGTTGTTGTAAATATCGTAATTGTACGCGTCGGGGAGACGTTTTGTACAAAGCTCGATAACAGTTTGGGTAATAACGTTTTTATTTTCGGAGTGTAAAAAGAAAAAGTCCTTATCCTTAACGTGAAGCTCGGGGAGTAGACCGTTTACTATTCTATGAGCGTTTGTGACAATAAGGCTCTCCATCGACTGTCTGAAAATCTCCGTCAGTTGGACGACCGGAATAACCTCGGAGGAAATAAGGTCGTCTAAAACATTACCCGCTCCGACCGAGGGGAGCTGATGACTGTCGCCAACGAGAATAAGCCTGCAACCCAGCGGTAAAGCTCTCATAACGCTTTCGAAAAGTTTTGAATCAACCATACTTACCTCGTCGATAATAAGCGCGTCGCATTTGAGCATATTCTTTTCATTGTGCTTAAATTCGGGAATATCGTTTTTATCCCAAGCGACTTCCAAAAGCCTGTGGATTGTCTTAGCTTCCTCGCCCGTAACCTCGCTCATACGCTGAGCGGCTCTGCCTGTAGGCGCGCATAAAAGCACTTTCTGGCCTTTGTCTTTGAGGATTTTAATAATTGCGTTAAGGGTAGTTGTTTTGCCGGTGCCCGGACCTCCGGTAAGGACTAAAAGTCCCTTGGAGAGCGCTTGAGTAATCGCCTCTTTCTGCATAGAGGCGTACTTTATATTATTGTACTTCTCGATCGATTCGATGTGTTTATCAATATCCTGAATCTGTACCGCGGGGAAACGCATCATCATTTTAAGCCTTGTCGAAATATAGCTTTCCGACTGGAACATATCCACCGAAAATATAAACTCCTTGCCCTCGGCTTCGTACATAATAAGCGAGTTGTCCGAAATCATTTCCCGCAGCGCGTGGTCAACCATATCAAGCTCGAGTCCCAAGAACTCCGCTGTGATTTTAGTGAGCTTGTCCTTAGGTAAGCATGTGTGGCCGTTCTGGAGATTGTGATTTAGTACGTAAGCCAGCGCGGCGCGGATTCTGACTTTTTCGTCTGAGTTAAAGTTAAGCTTTTGCGCGATTTTATCGGCGTGCTCAAAGCTTATCCCGAATTCCGAGCCGACTAAGCAGTAAGGATTACGCTCGATTTCGGCGACAGAATTCGAGCCGAACGCTCTGTAAATTTTAACCGCTCCCGAGGGGGAGATTTCGTACTTGTTAAGGTAGAGCATAAGCTCTCTGATACCTGTGTTTTCCCGAAGTTGTTTGCTGATGTCAACGGCTTTTTTAAGGGAAATTCCCCTGATTTTAGCAACGCGCTGAGGCTCATTTTCGAGAACTTTCAGAGTATCTGAGCCGAATTCCTTTACAAGTCTTGACGCGGTAGAAGGTCCGATTCCCTTAATCGAGCCCGAACTTAAATAATTTAAAATCCCCGCTATATTCTCAGGCATACTTTTTTCGTAGGCTGAAACCGCAAGCTGTCTGCCGTAAGTTGAGTGAGATTTAAAAACGCCGATAAGCTTAACGTTTTCGCCCGCGTTAACATCGGGCATAATTCCTACGGCGGTAGTTTCATCCTCGTCGTTTAGCTCAATTACCGTATAGCCGTTTTGTTCGTTTCGAAATATAATTGTTTCGATAGTGGCTGTAAGCTCCATTAATTCGTTGTCCTGCATAAAATCTCCTGAAAAAATCTGTGTAATTTTACTAATGAGTAATTGATAAATTGATATTTTTATTATATAATAAATCTGTCGATAATTCAATGTACATATGGTACGGAGGTAAAATAATGGAATTTTTTGCTAATGAAGGTAAAAACGTAGAAATTACCGTAAACGGTACAACATATATGCGCCACGCTATAAAAACTCATTTTGTTAAGCAGGGCGAGGATTATATAGAGATATTTAAAAAATATGTATCTCCGATTTACGAGGAGGGCGATATCGTATCCTCGAGCGAGAAGATTATCGCTTTATGCCAGAACCGCGTTGTTAAGCGTGAGGATTTAAAAATTGGATTCTGGGCTAAGTTTCTCTCAAAATTCGCCTCACATCCCGAAACCGCGGGCGTAGGCGTAGGCGAAACTATTAAAATGCAGTACGCTATTACTAAAGCTGGTTTACCCAAGGTTCTCTGGGCAAGCTTTGCGGGCGGAGTTTGTAAGCTTTTCGGAAAGAAAGGCGTTTTCTACGAAATCGTAGGCCAGGATGTAGCGGGGCTCGACGGCTTCTATAATAAGGTATGGGATGAATACGGCGATATCGGTATCGAGAATCCCGAAAACCCCTCGGGCGTTTGCGACGAGATTAAGGAAAAACTCGGAATGAGTATGATGATTGTTGACGCTAACGATTTAGGACAGGAAGTTTTAGGGTATTCGTCCGATATTACTTTATCTGAGGAGGAACTCCACGGACTTATTTCCGATAATCCCTGCGGACAGGGTAAGGAATGTACCCCGATTATCCTTATCCGTAAGAAAAAATAATGTAATGATAAATATGTAAGACTAAAGACCAACGTTGTATGACGCGGTCCCAAAAGTCGTACTTGAATTTTAAAGCGTAGTAGTTTAGCGGCTACTGCGCTTTTTGTTATGCTGTCGGAATATTACCTATCATTGTTAATAATGCATAAATTATTATAATAAACTTTGTGCAAATGACTAACACAAAAAATTTGATATATATGTTAAAATTAATATGTTAATTATATAAACAAGAGTGTATAACACTATTGCGGCAGAAAGGGAATTTTTTATGGATATCCGCCAAACTGTATTTTTTTCTATTGAAATTTGGGGCGCTTTCTTCAGCCTTATCGCCGCGCTTACAATCATTCTTACACGACATTTTAATAAGTCGGGCTCACGCAAGCTTATGCTCACTATGCTTTGCTCGGCGGCTCTTATGATATGCGACGCCGTTTCAATATGGTTTCGCGCGGAGGATTCGGATACGGCGCATTTTGTGGAAAGATGGTCGACTTTCGCCGTGTATTTTCTCAGCTTTCTTATTATTCCGCTATCGGCGCAATATGTTTCTCAGATAATATATAAGCGCTCGCACGGCTTTAAGCTTTACTGGGAATTTGTTGAATGGGGTATTTTTATTTTCGGCGCGCTTATACTGATTATTAACGCGGTTTATCCGTTTATTTTCTATATTGACGACGCCGGAAGATATGTACGATTACCGCTTTTCTTCTGGCTGCCGGGCTTTATCGGCTTTATAGGTATTTTAACCACGATGGCTGTAGCGCTGGTGTATAGTAAATATATGATGAATATCGAAAGAGCGGCGGTTGTGTCGTTTTTGACCTTGCCGTTAGTTGGTATTATAATCAAGCTGTTTAACCACGAAACGCCTTTCGTTACAATAGCTATCGTTATTTCGGTAATTATCCTGTTTATCTCCTATGAAGCGAGCTACGTTCAGTTTTTGGTTGAAAAAGAAAAGAAATTGAGCGAAGAAAAGCTGAAGCTTGTAAACCAACAGATGAAACCGCATTTTATATTCAACACATTGACGCTCATCAGGTATCAGTGCCTTACCGCTCCGAATGACGCGGCTCAAACGGTTACCGAGTTTTCAAATTACCTTAGAGGTATTACCGACTACCTGACCGAGAACGATTGTATCGCGGTTGAGGAGGAGCTCGATATCGTAAAAAACTATTTGCGGATACAATCGAAACGCTTCGGCGACGGAATAAAGCTGGAATACGATATCGAAGAAACGGATTTTGACGTACCGCCGTTTTCTATCCAAACTTTAGTAGAAAACGCGATACACCACGGACTAAACAGCGGAAAAAGGGATAAAGGCGTTGTCAGAATATCTACGAAAAAAGACGGCAAAAATTATATTGTCACCGTTGAGGATAACGGTAAAGGCTTCGATACAAGCGGGCTTAGAAATACAGAAAAAAACTCGGTAGGTATTATGAATACAAGAAACAGAGTGGAAATTATGTGTAAGGGCGGGCTTTTAATCGAAAGCGAACCCCAAAAAGGCACACGAGCCGTTATTGTAATCCCCGAATAAACGGAGTTGGTTAATATGAATATACTTATAGCAGACGACGAAATGAATATGCGTTACGATTTAAAATTCGCTGTTGAAAGAGTAGCGCCGTCGGAGGAAAACGAATTTTTTTTCGCTCAGGATTACGACAGCGCCTTAGAGCAGATTAAAAATAATAAAATTACAATCGCCTTTCTGGATATCAATATGCCCGGGAAAACGGGGCTTGAGCTTGCTCAGGCGATTAAAACCTACGATTCCGATATTAATATTATTATGGTTACGGCTCACAGACAGTACGCGCTGGACGCCTTGAGGCTTTATGTCAGCGCTTATCTGCTAAAGCCTGTTGACGATAACGAACTCAAGGAAGCTCTCGCTAATCTGCGGACGCCTGTCGAAAACCCGCAAGTCAATACAAAAAAATTAGATGTAAAATGCTTCGGAAATTTTGAGGTTTTTACAAACGGTAAAACGATCAGGTTTTCACGCCAAAAGGGAAAGGAGCTGTTCGCGTATCTTGTATGCCTGAGAGGAACTTCCGCTACAAGGGGAGAGATTTGCGCCAATCTTTTTGAAAGCAGCGACGATAAGAAAAACCTTGAACACTTAAAAAAAGCGTTTCAGTCGCTTAAAAAAGACCTTTCAAAATATGATTTGGAAAATGTGCTGCAACACAGCCGTAACGCTTATTCGGTCAACACAGCTCTCATTAAGTGCGATTACTACGATTATCTGGAGCAAAAGCCCGATTCTCAAAACCTATACCGAGGCGAATTTCTCAACCAGTACAGTTGGGCTGAGACTTATATATATCATCTTGAAAACTACATATAAAAACTGCCGTAAGTCGTTTGACCTACGGCAGTTTTATTATAGATAATACTATTCGATTGTAAACACGTCTGTAAGACCTGTCATATCCAGGATATCGATAATTTCGTCGTTAACGTTGATAAGCTTCATATTTCCCTGCTTATTCATAATTTTTTGAGCGCTTAAAAGAACTCTTAAACCCGCGGACGAAAGATAATTCAGCTTTGCGAGATCAAATGTCAGCTCGGTAACTCCGCTGATGTTTGTATCGACAGCCTCTTTTAACTCGGGAGCTGTCGCGGTGTCAATTCTGCCGACAGGGCTGAGTGTTAATTCGGTCGCGTTTTTATTAACTGTGATTTCCATATAGTTTTCTCCTTATGTTTAATTTTATGCTTGATAAATGTACGCTCGGCGTACAAATTGCGGCTGATAAAATAGGATTATTCCTCGTTATCTCCGTTATACTCGATGCACAGCATCGTTAAATCGTCGAACTGCGGAGCGTCGCCGACAAATTCATCGACAGCTTCGTTTACCGCCTCGAGTACATCCTTAGGAGTTTTATTCTCGGCAGTTCGTAAAGCCTCAATCATACGGTCGGTGCCGAACAGTTCCTCGTCAGCGTTGGTAGCTTCGGCAACTCCGTCGGTATAAAGAAACAGCTTCGAGCCCTTAGAGAGCTTGAACTCGTATTCTTTAAAAGGAACACCGTCCATATAACCGATCATCATTCCGTGTTTATCCTTAAAAAGTTCAAAATGTCCGTCAGCCTGCTTAACCGCGGGCTTTTCGTGACCCGCGTTAGACGCGGTGCATATACCTGTTTTTAAATCCAGCACGCCGAGCCATACTGTAACGAACAATTCCTCGGGATTGTTTTCGCAAATTTGACGGTTAACTTCCTCGAGCGCCGCTTTTGGATTTTGCTTCATCAGAGTGTAGCTCTTTAACAGGATTTTGGAATACATCATAAACAGCGCCGCGGGAACACCCTTGCCCGATACATCCGCCATAACGATTCCCAGCCTGTTTTCGTCAATCATAAAGAAGTCGTAGAAATCTCCGCCGACTTCCTTAGCGGGAGTCATCGAAGCGTAAATATCGAAGTCGTTTCTGTCGGGGAAAGCGGGGAATTTATCGGGTAACATACCCGCCTGAATGTTGGTCGCGAGGTTGAGCTCAGTGTCGATACGCTCTTTTTCGGCGGTGATTTTAGTATTCTCGTCAATATAGCCGATTAAGTCCTTATTCATATCCTCAAACGTAACGGCAAGCTCCTCAATCTCGTCGCTTGTATGGATATCGGTCTTAACCGCCTGACCGCTTTTAACGCTTTCTTTCATCTTTCGGACTGCTTTAGTCAGCTTGGTTACAGGTTTAATAATCCGCTTTCGGATAGAGAAGAAGAAGATTATCACGGAAACCAGCATAACGCCGAGCGAAACGCATACCAATCTGATAATATCCTGCGAGCTTGTTTTTACAAAAAAGGCTACGGAATAGCTCGCTGAAAGAACAGCGACGGGTTTTCCGTCCTTATCGAGTACAGGCATATAATACGTCATAATATCCACACCTTTTTTTACGTCGTCGGTGTAGAGATTTTTTCTCGGCGATTTTTCGTAGTCTAACTCGCTTTTTAGAGATACGTTAAGCGCTTTCATTATATATTTCTTTTCGCTTCCGTAATATGAAGCTTCCTTACCCAAGGACTGTCCCGGTTTTTTATCGTCGGTAGACATAATATAGGTGATATGATCCTCGTGCGGAACAAAAAGATCGCAACAATGCAAATCGTAATTACTGGTGATTGTTTTAAGGTTTTCCAGCAGGGTTTCGTAGTCGAGATCCGTTTTTTTTGTTTTAAGATATTTTACAACGCTTCCTCTGTTGTCTGTAATAATCCTTGACGACGCGACTTTCGAACCCGTAAGCGACGCTTCGTAGGTGTAATCGCGTAACGTTTCCGCCATTTCGGCTCTGGTATTTATGCCGATTATCGTGGCTGCGATAAATGATACAATGATAACTATAATGAAAAGCTGCGTCATCGTTTTGAACGCCAGTCTTTTTGTAAACTTAGTTTTATTCATAATGATTAACCGTCCTTTTCAGCGGTAATAAAACTCAACTACAGCCATTATACAATATAAAAAGCAACAAAACAATAAAATTTTTTAAAATTTTTCGAAAAAACTTCGATCTGTCCCCCTTTTGTCCCCCAAGGTGTGTTATAATGTTTCCAAAGTCAGTTATAATGACAAAAATTATATAGGGGGAATCTTATATTATGAAAAAATTACTTATGGCGCTTACATCAGTAATACTCTGTATGACGATGTTGATAGGCGCTCCCGCTCAGTTAGTCGCTTCAGCGGCCGGCGGTAAAAAGTATATAAGCGAGGTAAAGGTCGGAATGGGCGAGACCTCCGACGAAGCCTCGAAAGAGTTAAAATCAAGCGGATATACAATCCTTACCGACGATAAAGGAAATTACGCCGACCTTAACAAAGACGCGGGAACCTCCAGCGCTATGAAAAAGGGCCCGAACCAGAAGATAGTTTACCTCGGTTATAAGACCACCAATAACGTAAACGACGCTGTAACAGACTTAGCCGTAATGCATATGAACGGCGGTTACAGCTACCAGGAATACGAAAAGCTTATGGACGACCATATGAAAACCGAGATTAAACCGTTTGTAGATAGATTTATCGCCACTCTTACCGAGTATCGCGAAAATCTTAACAAACCTAAGGACTCCATTAACTACAAGAGAGCTGATTACTACAGAACCCTGCTCAATAAGCTCACCGACGACGATACAAAAGGAAAGCCCTTAGGCGACCTTCTCAGAAATAAAACGAAGTATGAGCTCGGCGACGAAGCGTATAATAAGCTTTCCGACTCCGAAAAGAACAACCACTGCGATATTCTTACTCTCTTAATGCAGGGTAACGGCGAAGCGGTACAGCTTTTAGAAACAGAGCTCACCAAGGCTTCCGACTCTAAGAAGAATACATGGCTCGACAGATTCGTTAAAAACGACCTCGAAGCTATGACAGAAAAAGTAAAAGAAGAACATCCCGATTTTACTCCTTCCGAAATCAACTCGGCGCTCGATAAGAAGTACAACGACGACGCTAAAAGAATTCTCGATAAATGGAACGCCTTTACCGATGTTCTCGCTAACTACGACGAAGCGGTTGATAAGGCTGACGAGGTTATTGAGGATAGTAAAGACGACGTAAAGGAAGTCGGCGACCTTGACAAAAACTCGACCTCTGAAGAAGTCCAAGAAGTCGTTAATGATGCGTATAAAGTAGAAGCTAATATGGTAAAAGGCGGTATAGCAGGTGAGGATATCGTCGTTAAAGAATACCTCGAAGGCACCGAATACGGCGACGGAACTCTGCTCGATTTCTTCGAGAAGGATAAGTCCGAGTTCGATGATAAGGACACTATCCGCGAGCTCTATCCTATCGTAAGCGCTCTTACAGCGGGACAGATAGCGGGTCTCGACTTCCTCTCCATCAAGGATATGATT
>JAHKZS010000126.1 GCA_020626545.1 bacterium | reverse complement strand
TAATCAACCGCGGTATTTAAAACCAAATCCTTGTTACCTTTATATGTACCTAACGATACAAAATTATGACCGTTCTTTTTAGCGTATGATTCGGCGGCGGTTCCGCTATAACCTTTTATTGTAAAGTCAGACGCTCTTTTCTCGAATTTTTCAAAAGCGTATCTGCCGATACTCTTTACATTATACGGAATTTCAATTTCGTTAAGATTCATACAATTATAAAAAGCCATATCCCCGATTTTTTCAAGAGTTTCGGGAAGCTTAATGCTTTTTATAGCTGTATCTGAAAAAGCCTCTTCTCCGATTACTTTTGTATTGTCGCCGAGTTCAACCTCTGTTAACTTTTCACACACACAAAACAGGCGGTTGCTAATTTTGGTTACACCGTTCGGAATCGTTATCTTCTCAAGCTTTTTACACTCCATAAAAGCGGCTTCTCCTATTTTTTTCGTATTTTTCGGAAGCTTTAGCTCTTTAAGAGCGTAACAGTAAGAAAACGCTTCATCGCCTATCTCGGTAAGCGAGTCGGGAAGTTCTATTCCTTTAGTATATTGGGTATCGTACCGCGGTTCTCCTGAATTTCCGTCTATTCCCGCGGAGAACGCGTCCCTGCAGATTCTGGTTATTCCTTCGTTTACTACAACTTTGTCGATGTCCATTACATCATACCAGTAAGGCATATACTCGTAATCCTCCATCTTTCCCTTTCCGCTGAAGGTTAGAGTTTTTGTGTACTTATTATAGCTGTAGGAAATATTTTTGTTTTTATCTTTATCATCAAAAAATTCGTTATCATCATAAGCGGGCGTTACCTCACCGTTATAATAATCGGGCGCCTTTTTATTTAATAGCTTTATAAGTTCAATCAGTATATCGTCATATCCAGATCTTACCGAATCGCCGAAGACAATAATACCCGAATAATTTCCGTCATAGAGGCGCGCCTCGTATGTGGTTCCGAACCCGTCGGAACCGCCGCCGTAGTCACTTTGCGGTACTACCGTATTGACGCTATCGACCAGAGCTTTCACGGAATTATACTGCTCGTCACTCAGGCGGATGTTTTTTAAATCCTTGTTTTCAGCGTCGTCATCGTTATTATTAATATCGCTTAGCTTTCTAACATAATAGGTTTTATCCGTATGGACGGCAAAATTATAATAAACGCCCGCTCCTGTGTTCATACGGATTTCAACCAATGTATTTGCCCTGCTTTCGCTCGGCATTATATCAGCGTTTGTAAGACAAACAAGGGCAACAGCGACGGCGATAACTATCGCGATACATAGAGTAATTGCGGTAGGTTTCTTAAACTTAGCCATATAGCGTATACGGCGTTTTATTTCGGATTTTCCCCTAAACAGCGAGGTCGTACCGAGGACAAATCCGCCCTTGTGATTAGACGCGGTTTTGAGCAAAAGCTCGGCGTAGCTCTTTTTATCTTCGGCGTAACGCAAAGTGCGCTCATCACAGTAAACCTCGATATCGCGTTTAAACATAAAGAAGCTTATCCAGATTATAGGGTTAAACCAGTTAAGGCAAAGTATTACCGCCGCGACAGCCGACCATAACACATCAAAATGCTTCATATGGCTGAGCTCGTGGAGCAGAGTTGACTCGGTTTCCTCCACGGTTAAACCCTCGGGTATAAATATTTTAGGTCTAAAAATTCCCGTAAGCGTGGGAGTTGTATCCGCAAAATAGAGCTTGACCTTTCTTTTGATTTTGAGCTTAGCTTTACAACTTTCGAGTATTTCGAGAGAAGTATCATCCGAATTTTTCGACGACTTATTAAGCCTTCGTTTATACAAAGCGAGCACTACTATAAAATACCCGAGCAAACCCGCGCTTCCCCCGAACCACGCGAAAGTTATAAACTTGTCCGCATCGAGAGGTTCGGTTTCGACATCCTTTTGTGGTTTTACTTTTTGGGACTTATATTTATTGTAATACTCGTCCTTTGGATTTCGCTCTATTTTGGGATACTCGCCTGTGTCATAAGACCATGTTTTTTCGTTTTCTTCCTCAAGAACAGTATAACTTCTAAAGGCGCTTTGGCGCGAATCTTTTTCCGCGGGTATCGCGGAATTAAAAACGGAAACAGGACTTGTGGGTAATACAGGTACTAAAAGGCGTATTAAAAGTACCAGCCAGATAAGAAAATGATACTTCGCCTTTAATTTATTCTTAAAAATAAGCTTAAAAAGTATTATAAAAACGGCGGTTATCGTAACATAAACAGTAGTATGAATTAAAAATGAATAAATCGGATAATAAGCTGAGGACTCAGCCGAGCCAAGCGATAAAAGCTGATAAACTAAATAATCAATTCCCATAGCTTAATCCTTTCCCATTTTTTCGATAAGGCTTAAAAGCTCCGCGGTTTCCTTTTCGTTTAGATTGGACTCGGACGCGAGGTTAGTTACGAGCATACTAACGGAACCGTTGTAAACACGGTTTAAAAAGCTTTTAGTTTCCTTAAGCCTGCATTCGTTCTTGGACAACAGGGGTTTATAGCGAAAAACAGGCTCTTCGTCGTTTATCGCAACCGCCTTTTTCGAAACAAGCCTGCGGACTAAGGTTTTTATGGTCGAGTCGCTCCACCCGTTAGCCGACAAAGCTTTTCGAATTTCGGTAATCGTCGCTAGAGGATTTTCCCATAGATACTCCATTACAACCCACTCAGACTCGGAAATAGTTTTTTCTTTTTTCATTTTTATCACCTCGTTTGAGTTTACAAGTGTAAACTTTGGGTACAGTTTACACCTGTAACCCGTATTTGTCAATAGATTTTGAAAAAATTTTAAAAGGCGAAGGCAGGAAGTTGAAGCTTCCTGCCTTTAGTTCACAAAAATATTATAGTTTTATTTTGATTTCTGTAGGACCGGCGACGTAACTTGAAATATCATACGGGTCAAAATGTACATAAGCGTACTTGCCTTTTAGCCAGATATTAAACGCGTTAATATCCCTATTATTTATGGTATTTACAGCCCAAGTATAATATTTCGCCGGTTCTTCGGCGATTTTCTTCTCCATTTTGGAGACGATTTTACTCTTTAACTTTTCGCCGCTGTACTTAGTAACTTTCGCGTTAGAGATTTTCTTTCCGCTGGATTTTTTGAACGTACAGCCCTCGACATGTTCGTAGCCGTGAGCGCCCATCGTATAGCCGTAGTAAGAAATTCTAAAGCTGTATTTACCGCTTTTATTATAGGTAAACTTAGCCTTAACATCGTACTGGTAGTGTTGGCGTGTTGCCACAAAATTCTTAGTTCCGTTGTTAGAGTATTCGTTTTTAGCCATTTTGGTTATTTGGTCGGCGTAGCTTTTTACGTATTTTTTAATCTTTTTATTCACCTTTTTAGCGGCTTTCGACTTCGATTTTAATACTGGGTACTTAATCTTACCCGTAAGGATAACAACGCCCTCCTTTTTAATCGTCTTGGAGACGGTTTTATAAGAAGCGTACTTTTTGCCTGTTTTTGAAGCCGCAGAGACAGACGCGGGCACGGAGAGTACTGCCGCCGTACTCAGCAGAATAGTTAGTGATAAGAAAACTGATAATAATTTTTTCATATTAGGTTCCGTCGAGTAGACAGTCTCGACACTCCTTTCAATTTATTCTCAAGTGAAAGGCTTGCCTACTGCCCCTCACGGAACCGTACGTGCGATTTTCCCGCAT
>JAHKZS010000125.1 GCA_020626545.1 bacterium | reverse complement strand
TTTCTCTGTTTACATTCTGTACAAGCCAAAGTGATTTTAACTCTCATTGACGGCACCTCCCGTAATTTTTCGGAATATATTTAGCCTCCCTCAAAGGACTATATACGTTATAAACGTAAATTTCCGCGCGCTTTTAATGGGCGCAAAAAAATAAGCCCCTTATACGAGGTGTAAATAGTTTATCATAGTTTAGCCCAATAGTCAAGGGATTTTTCACAAATAATTAAAAAAATTTGGAATACGGGAATATGCCCGTATTCCAAATCATATAATACGTTTTATTTCTGAGCGCCTTGAAGTCTTTGCACCATAGTCTTTCTCTTTTTCTTGGGCTTTTCGGGTTTAACTTTCTTGCCCTTGTATTTAAGAGCGGCTTTCCACGCTTTAGCGAGGTCTTCCGATAAATACTCGTTAATAACTTCGTACTTATCCTCGGGCATAGAGTTAAGAATAACAATAGTTATAATAGAACGGGTATCGGCGTCGCCGTTACCGTACTGAGTAGATAAAAGCGTACAGAGCTTCTCGATATCCTTTTTATTGCCCTTATTTACAAGCTCAACAGCCTTAGGAACTATAGACGCTCTCGTAAAGGTCACGCCTCTAAAGGGATAGTAACAATCTTCCTCGTTTTTAATCTCGTCTTTAAGTTCGGGGAAAATAGCCACAAGACGTTTAGATAAAAACAGCGGATCGGCGTTACCCTCGTCGTCGCCCTTCTTCTTTTTCTTCTTAGTAGTCTTAATACGCTTAATCGCGGTATTGGAAGAACAGTTTTCAACAAAGTCGTTGGCGATAGAGTCCGCTTCCTTCTGGGTATCGGTTTCGGGATCGAACATCCAGGTAGCGAGAACCTTCCAATCGTTATCGGGGCCGTCGTCGGTCATAGCGCAGTGGCGGATAACCATATGCTGTTTATCCAAATAATATACTACCGAGTAAGCGTTAGAGTCGGAAGTAAAGAGCGATACCATTTCGTTATCGCTGCCGCTGATTTTTTGTTTAGTAAATCCCTGAGGGGTTAAAGCTTCCTCAACCTTAGCGGAAATACTGTTAAAAGCTGCGTTTATATCCAAGTTAATCATTCCTTTATTTTCATATACAGTTATTATACATATAAAGGACGATTTTGTCAAAGCTTAGTTATCTTTTCGCGAGATATTTTTGTAAGGCGGTCGCGTCGTTGATATTGATTTTGCCGTCGATATTAAAGTCGTAAATACCGTTATACTCAAAATTTCCGTATAATAAAGCGTCGTCAAAGCCTTCATATATTTTAGCTAAGTATTTCTGAATAGCGGAAGCGTCCTGTATATCGAACCTTTTATCTCCGTTAGCGTCACCGTATCTATGACCTATATGTCCTTTCGCGAAAAGCTCCTCTACCCCGCTGAGTTTTTTAATATAAGCGTCGTGAAGATTGTACATAGTGTTTTCTTTGGGGTAGATAACATAGTAACCTAAAATATAAGGAAACATATCGTAGCTTGAAGTTAAGAAATAATCGCCGAATTTCTCGCTGACCTTATCACCGTGCGTAGCGCATCCTAAGAAGCCGTGAATTACTATTATATCATTATCACTCATATAAACGATATTATAATCGTCGGGGTTAAAATCAGATATATCGAGCTTTTGACAATAATCCGTAATAATACTTCTGATAATCTCTCTGTCTTGTTCAGCTGCGTCATACTTGGTTAATAATTTCTTTAAATCGGAATTATTAATTAATTTCTTATCATAAGCTTCGGACATACTGTAGATAACGCCGTCTTTATAAATACAATAGCCGCAGGGGTTTGCATAACTGAGCTTTGTACCGCTGAAAAATGTTTGATTTCCGATAGTCTGCCTGCAAAACCAAGTATAATTACTGAGAATTTGGAACGCGATAATCTCATCCGTATGTTTAAAAAACTCGCACATTATTTCGCCTTTATTTACTCCCGAGGAATATCTTTTAACGCGGGATTGCGCGTTAATAGATTCAATATAATTTTCCAATAAGGAATTAAACTGCGTTTTTGTAAGCACCTTACTCTCCATTTTTTCGTCGGGGACATTATTAACCACAGTTCTCGGGCTTATTATATCTTTTTTGACAGCTTCACTGAGTTTATAAATTTTTCCGTAATAATAGACGAAAAATCCCGCGTCTGAATCTTCGGGTTCGAAGCTTTTATTAGTTAAGGTATACGTATAGAAAGAATAATTAACATTTATTTTTTGTTCTTTATTCGAATTATCATTGATTTCGAATAACACGGCTCTTGTGCTGTCGTAATAAATCTTTATATAAGAATCAACGTTATCCGTATCGGTTACCTTAATACCGTTTTCCTCAACATAGGTTTTTACGGCGGGGCGGAACTTTTCAGAGTAGCTTTGCAAGTCGATTTTATTAGTATTTGGAATTACCTCAGCCAAAAATTCTAAACTCACAAGACCTTTATCTACCGCGTCGCTGATTTTATAAAAATTATTTCCGTCGTAAACAGTCAGTCCGTTATCACAGTTTCCATGGTACGCGTGACCTGTAAACTCGTAATTCTTAATCATACAAGTAGGGGCTTCGTCCCATTCGTCAGCTATCGAAAACACTACAAGCTCTGAACTTACATAATAAAACTCATATTTATGCTCAACAGTAAAGCCTAAACATGTATCATACGGCATACCTCTAATGCCGCAATCACGGGCGTATTGTTCAGCTTTATCATAAAAGTCCTTATCTATCTCTATACCCTTAGCGTAAACGCTAACGCTTAAAGCAGAGAATAAAATCATAAAAATAAATATTATTGATACTGCTCTTTTCATTTTGTTCAACTCCTTCATATACTATAACCCTGAATATTAAAAATTGTGACATTTTAAATAAATAAAACAATATAATAAAAAACTTGAAACT